>WTAX01000513.1 GCA_013139395.1 Gammaproteobacteria bacterium
ATGACATTGTTTATTGCCCTGAATGATATTCGCCGGCATCATGATGCTTCCTTAAAATTTGATTTTGTCTGTCGGGCGGGGATTTGCGGTAGTTGTGCCATGATCATTAATGGCAAACCGGGTCTTGCCTGTCATACGCTTACCGCTAAAATGGCTCCTGAAATTACTCTTGCGCCATTGCCCGTATTTGAGCTGATTGGTGATTTGTCCGTCTATACCGGCAATTGGATGCGCGGTCTGAATGAACGTCTTGAAGCGTGGATTCATCAGCAGGAAGAGACTGATATTAATCGCCTTGAAGAGCCCATGGAACCTGAGCTGGCGGAAGAAATCTATGAACTGGATCGCTGTATCGAATGCGGCTGCTGCGTTGCCGGCTGCGGCACTATGCAAATGCATGAAGAATTTGTCGGCGCGGTCGGTCTGAATAAAATTGCTCGTTATCAGCTTGATCCCAGAGATAAGCGTAGTGATAATGATTATTATGAATTAGTGGGTGATGAAGACGGGGTATTTGGTTGTATGACGCTATTGGGGTGTGAAGACGTTTGTCCAAAAAAACTGCCATTACAGTCTAAAATTGCCTATCTGCGGCGAAAAATGGTAGGAATTGGGCTAAAAACATCTTCAGAATGTTATTCTTGTTAATGCAGTTAAACTTCTCTCCCTGCCCTGAAAGAAAGGGAGAGAAGTTTATTCAGGTTAAAAACTACCTTTAACACCTGCAGTGATAATTTGCAGCATCTGAGCATTAATCGTCACCGCAATTTTTCTCAGATCTTCTGGTAACGGGTACTTATCAATAATCATATCCAGATTAATCATTTGCAGCCAAAGATGGCCTTTTTCATCTTCAACCAGGGCAATACGACAGGGCATGAAAGCGGCATAAAGCGTATTGAACTGTACCATTTTCATAGCATCTTCCGGATTACAGAATTGAAAAATTTCTAAATGAGGTGGATTTAAACCCCGTGCTTTCAATTCATCAGAAACCGGTAAATAGCCTACTTTTTTCATATTAAGCTCTTCAGCTTTAAGATTAATAGACATGTGAGCATCACGCACGCTAACCCCTTTATCAAGAGGCATTTTTAATACCGAAATAGAAACATCAACCATATCGGGTATGAGTTCTTCTTTTTGTATCAGGTCCTGGGCGAAGGCAATCTGTGCAAACATTAACATTGAAGAAAATAAGCTTAAAACAATCAGTTTTGTACGTTTCATAATGTATCCTCAGATCAGGTTAGTCATCAAGTGTTGATATAAAAGTCATAATGTCGATAATTTCTTCTTTGCTATAGTCATCAAAGGTCTCATCTTCTTCATCGTTGTCATGTAGACGATCTTTGTTTTTAAAGAAATCAACCTGTCTTAACAAGTATTCAGTATACTGCCAGGAAGTCGGTGGCGCTTTCTTTTTAGCTTTACCTTCTGCTTTTTTACCATGGCAGGTTTTACAATCACCCTTATATAATTTTTTACCTTTTTTGGCATTACCGGTAAAAGTAGGAATGGTCAGAGTGGGTGCTTCTTTTTGAATATCGATGGATGAAATATAAGAATAAAGGTCATCTTTTTCTTTACCGGTTATTTTGTCTAAACGGCCAATGGTCAGCATGGCAGGATTATAGCGTTTATCAGAAGTAAATAAATCATGCTGATGCATAAGATAATACTTGGGCAAACCACCGATTTTTGGGAAGTTACCTCCTTTAACACCCTGGCCTACTTTACCATGACAAAGTGTACAAAATTTAAAGAGTTTTTTTCCATTTTCTAAATCAGCCGAATAAACATTTGAGCCAGAAAAAAGAAAGCAACTAATGATTATTAAATAAATAAGTCTAAATCTCATATCGTTCTCCTTTAGTATTTCTTAGTTTGTGTTGTTATTATTTTTATAAGTTTGTGGCGTTATTATTAAATTAGTTTAATAATAACTGCTATGTTAGTAGCAGTTTATATGCCAATATTAAAATATTCTTAAAAAATGATATAACTGATTGAAATTAAAGGAATAAAAAAGACTAAGATTGTACGAGCAGATAAAAGGATTGAATTAGTATGTCATTTTATTGATCTATGTCATGAAAAAAACATGACATAGATCAATAAAAGTCTATTTTGTCATGACAGGGCAGGTTAGTTTATGGTATGGGTAACTCATTAAATAAATTCATGACTTGTTGTTCATTACGGTTTTGATCATCTCTGACGATAAGACGATGTAGGATAATTGATGGTAAAACCGCCTTAATATCATCGGGAATGACCATCTCTCGATTGTGAATAAATGCCCAGGCTTGTGCCGCTCTTAATAAGGCCATACCGGCACGAGGTGATAAGCCGGTTAGAAAATATTGACTATGACGGGAAAATTGCAAAATATCCTGAACATAATCGAGTAGGGCAGATGAGATATGCACTTCTCTGATCTGCTGCTGCATTTTTTGTAATTGCTCAGTACTAAAAACAGGTGCTATGCTTTGTAATAATTCACGTCTATCTGCACCACTTAATATGCCTCGCTCAGTTTGCCTGTCGGGATATCCTAAAACAATGCGCATTAAAAATCGATCCAGCTGGGATTCCGGTAAGGGAAAAGTACCTGATTGAGTTTGTGGATTTTGGGTGGCAATGACAAAGAAAGGATCATCCAGCTGATAGGTTTTACCATCCATTGTAATTTGTTGTTCTTCCATGGCTTCAAGCAGGGCACTTTGAGTTTTTGCTGTAGCACGATTAATTTCATCGGCCAGCACCAGTTGAGTGAATATTGGGCCGGGATGAAAGCGAAACTCAGCAGTATTTCGATCAAAAATAGACACACCAATAATATCAGCAGGTAACATATCACTGGTAAATTGAATGCGTGAATAATCCAGACCAAAGAGTTTGGCTAATAAGTGTGCCAGTGTGGTTTTACCCATACCGGGTAAATCTTCGATTAATAAATGGCCTCTGGATAATAAACAGGCAATGGCCAGCTTAATTTGCTCTTCTTTACCAGATATAATGGTATTTGCTGTTTGTAGTAGCTGGCTAAACATTTAGGATGGTTCTCCTTCATTCATTATTTAATAAGATAGATACCCAACGTGTGTTTTCATGACTATCCATGATAATTTTAAACGTCATGGTGAGCGGAATAGATAGGAACATACCAATAGGGCCAAGCATCCATCCCCAAAAAACTAATGACAAAAACACAACCAGTGTTGAAAGGCCAAGACTGCGTCCCATCAGTCTGGGTTCAAGAAAACTGCCGATAAGACTATTCATCAGTAAATAAAGCAGCGCCACTTCACCTGCGGCAAGAAAGCCAAACTGGATAAGTGCCAGAAGTATTACTGGAATTGCTGCAATAATTGAGCCGATATTAGGAATAAAGTTTAATAAAAAAACCACCATACCCCAAAGAATGGGAAAATCAATGCCCATAATGGTTAATACCACAATAATGGGTAGGGCTGTGATCAGACTGGTAAAGGCTTTAATTTTAAAATATCGTCCCATAGTACCAGAAATATGTCCCAGACGGGCCATAGTTTGAGCGGGATTATGAGAAATATGTTTAAATTTAAAGCTAAAGCAACTCAACTCTAATAATAAAAAAATCACCATCATTAAAATTAGAAAAATATTAGTAAGAGCACCTAGCACCTGATTGAAGGTAGAGCTTACAAAACTCATCACTTTACCAAAATTTAAAATTTTTCTTAATTCTTCAAGTTCTAAATGTATGCCAAATTGACTTAGAGTGACGGCTATAGATTGGGTAATTTCTTGTAAACGTGACTGATATTCGGGCAACTTATCAGAAAAATTTTGTAAGGAAGAGCCTAAAATTGAGCTGATAAAAAAGCCTAATATAATGATGCTGAGAATAATAAGGCTGACAGCAAGACCAGCTGGAACTTTTTTTTCTGTTAGCCAAAACATGGCTGGCCCGCTAATAGCACTGATAAAAAGAGCAATTAAGAAGGGAGAAATAATTGCTTCAGCATATTTTACCCCTGCAAGCACAATGACGATGGCAGCTAAAGTGATGATCAGGCTGGTAGAGCGTGTAGCAGGGGAAGCATCTTCCATTAGTAATACCCAATTCATAATTTTAATTATAAGTACTTCAATTGTATGAAATGGGTAAAATTAAACAAGTTGTTTTACAGTAATATTATTTACAACAAGCAAAGCAGATGATTTATAATGCTTTGTTTGATAATAGTCTTAAGTAAATAAATAGCCCATTGTGATACCGGAGTAATAAATTGTTTTATACAGATCAGTTTGATGTCATCGTCATTGGCGGCGGCCACGCAGGTACAGAAGCTGCAATGGCGGCCAGCCGTATGGGGTCCAGTACTTTGCTGATCTCTCATAATATCGAAACGCTGGGTCAGATGTCCTGTAATCCGGCTATCGGCGGTATAGGCAAAGGCCATTTAGTTAAAGAGATAGATGCTTTAGGTGGTCTGATGGCTAAGGCAACTGATCTGGGTGGTATTCAGTTTCGTCGTCTTAATGCCTCTAAAGGGCCGGCAGTGAGAGCCACTCGTGCTCAAGCAGATCGGGTTTTATATAAAGCGGCTGTGCGTTATGCGCTGGAAAATCAGCCTAATCTTAAACTGTTTCAACAGGCGGTTACCGATCTCATCGTTGAAAATGAGCAGGTAGTCGGTGTCGAGACCGAAATGGGGCTCAAGTTTAGGTCCAAAACAGTGGTGCTGACTACCGGTACGTTCTTAGGTGGTTTAATTCATATTGGTCTGGAAAACTATCAGGGTGGTCGGGCGGGTGATCCCCCTGCTAATAAATTAGCGCGACGTTTACGTGAGCTGCCGTTTAATGTGGGTCGTCTGAAAACAGGTACACCGCCGCGACTGGATGGCCGCAGTATTGATTTTTCAGTGTTGCAGGAGCAGCCGGGTGATACGCCTATTCCCACCTTCTCATTTTTAGGTAAGCCCAGCGATCATCCGCGCCAGATCAGTTGTTATATCACTCATACCAATGAAAAAACCCATGACATAATTCGCACGGGCTTTGCACGTTCGCCTATGTTTACGGGAGTCATTGAGGGCGTTGGGCCAAGATACTGTCCGTCAATCGAAGATAAAATCAATCGTTTTGCCGATAAAGACTCGCATCAGGTTTTTGTTGAGCCGGAGGGCCTGCAAACTAATGAGGTGTATCCCAACGGCATATCCACCAGCTTACCCTTTGATATCCAATTAGCCTTTATACGCTCGATGAAAGGTTTTGAAAAGGCCGATATTGTACGTCCCGGTTATGCCATTGAATATGATTTCTTTGATCCCAGAGATTTAAAATCATCATTAGAAACCAAATTTATTAAAGGCCTGTTTTTTGCCGGACAAATCAATGGTACAACAGGTTATGAAGAAGCCGCAGCACAAGGTTTGATTGCCGGTGCGAATGCTTCACTGCAGGTGCAGGAAAAAGAAGCCTGGTCACCGGGACGAGAAGAAGCCTATATTGGTGTGATGATTGATGATCTGATCACCCAGGGTACTTCAGAGCCGTATCGTATGTTTACCTCAAGAGCAGAATATCGACTGATCTTAAGAGAAGACAATGCCGATTTGCGCTTGACTGAAAAAGGCCGTGAACTGGGTCTGGTTGATGATCAGCGCTGGCAGGCCTTTTGTGAGAAAAGGGAACAGGTTAATACGGAAATTAAGCGCTTAAAGAGTACCCGTATTGGTCCCAAGGCACTCACTGAAGAGGAAGCACTGCGGGTGCTGAAAACACCTTTGAATAAAGATACCAGCTTATATGATATGCTCAGAAGACCAGAAGTAAGTTATGACTCACTAACCAGCTTAGCTATTGCTGGTGATAAGATAGCTGATCCCATAGCTGCAGAGCAGGTAGAAATTCAGACAAAATATTCAGGCTATATTAAACGCCAGATGGAAGAAATTGATAAACATAAACGCTATGAGAATAAGGCCATTCCAGATGATTTTGATTATTTAGGTCTTAAGTCACTGTCATCGGAAGTGCGCGAGAAATTACAAAAAGCGAAGCCGCAAACTATTGGTCAGGCCAGTCGTGTGCCGGGTGTGACACCTGCTGCTATTTCATTATTATTGGTCTTTTTGAAAAGTCATAAAGCTAAAAAGACAGGTCAATAAATTATGAGTTCACGACAAACATTGAGTCAATCTCTGGCAGATGGAATACAGCAGCAAGGGCAAACCATTGGACAAAGTGAGCAGGGCAAATTAATTCACTTTGTCGAACTACTCAATAAATGGAATAAAGTCTATAATCTGACTTCAATCAGAAAGCCTGAAGAAATGATCAGCCTGCATTTATTAGACGCTCTGGTGATGCTGCCCTTCTTTGAGAATAATGAGCCGCCTGTTAAACGAGTGCTTGATGTGGGTACAGGCGGCGGCATACCGGGTATCCCGCTGGCAATTTGTTTACCGGAAGTTGACTTTGTTTTAATGGATGCCAGAGGTAAAAAAGTCCGTTTTATTCAAACGGCTATCGCTCAATTAGGTCTGAAAAATGTAACCGCCGTACATTCCCGGGTTGAAGATTATCAGGTAAATGAAGAAGATAAATTTGATCGGATCATATCCAGAGCATTTGCCTCACTGGAAGACATGCTGATGTATTGCCGTCATCTTTGTCGAAGAAGGGACCAGAAGAATGCCCAAAAGCAAGGTAAGTTTTTAGCCATGAAAGGTCAAATACCAGAAGAAGAGATTGCACAACTGCCAGAAGGCTTTAGAATAGAAGAAATCAATGAGCTTAAAGTCTCCGGTTTAAATGCGCAAAGGCATTTGATTCAGATAGCTTTTTCATAAAAGCTTTTTATATAAAAGAAGACCTGATATTAATAACAGCCCTCTCCGTGTGAGCAGGGTGAGGGAAAAACGTTATGGCAAAAATCATCGCCATATCCAATCAGAAAGGGGGAGTGGGTAAAACCACTACCAGCATCAATCTAGCCGCATCACTGGCTGCTACACGACGTCGAATTTTACTGGTGGATATGGATCC
>WTAX01000127.1 GCA_013139395.1 Gammaproteobacteria bacterium
AGGGGGCTGAGGGAATTTAACCCTCTTGCTCAACAGGGATAATAAAACTAAACACAGCACCACCATCAGGATGATTCTCAGCCCATATATTACCATGATGTAACTCGATAATTTCTTTGCAAATAGGTAAACCAAGTCCTGTGCCTTTTGTAGTTTCTACTGTTGCATCAGAGCACTGTGTAAATTTATCAAAAACCAACTCATATTTACCTTCTGGAATACCACTGCCATAGTCTCTTATTGAGAATAATACTGCAGCTGCTTTTTCTCCATTTTTTTTAAGCAATTCCGCTTTTTCAATAAGCAGATCGATGTTTTGACCTGAGGGTGAAAATTTAATAGCATTTGATAATAAATTAGCAATAACTTGTGTTATTCGTTTATCATCGAATTGAGTTGTTTCATAAATACAGGTGCAATTATCAAGACAGGGAATATTTAAATTCAATTCCTTTGCCCGTTCAATTTGTTCCAGAATACAATCATGGACGATATCTTTAAGAGAATGTTGTGCAAAATTCATCTCCATTTTTCCAGATTCAAGTTTGGCCAAATCAAGTAAGTCATTTAAAAGTATCACCAAACGATCACCACTATTTTTAATATTAGTAAAATATTTAAAATTCTTTTCAGGTGTTGATGTTTCGATTTTTTTTAGACCTATATTGGCATAACCTAAAATCCCATGCATTGGTGTACGAAGTTCATGAGACATCTTTGCTAAAAAATCAGACTTTGATTTATTAGCCTTATCTGCCTGTTCCTTAGCCTTTAGCAAATCGTTATTAATGCTTGATAGTTCTTTAAGATCCTGTACATACTTCAGTCCAAAAAAAACCATTAAAAGCATATAAGCTAAAGCTCTAAGGATATGCCATAACCACCAGTTACCATCCCACAGAACTGACAGTTCAAACAATAAACCAGCTAAACCAAAGAGAATATAATTATTTGAAAAATAAACAGATGATATGTGAGTATGACGATAATATTCTAAGGTAAAATACCACCAGGCAACGATAAAACCAATTCCCCCGATTAAATTGAGAGTTTTTGCACCAAAGGTAAAATTCTTATCTGCATCTAGCATAGTTAAGGTTATTTCAGGATAAACAATTGAACCGATACTAAAAATGATGGCTAAAACGATAACTGCTAATAGCAATGAGTGCTTATAAAAATTTCTTAGGGTAAAAGCTGAGAACCAGACGAATGAAGCTAATATGCCGCCAATAAATGTAGCACTTGAGTGTAGCCAGACAAAGGCTTGTCCAGGAGGAGTTTGAGAGTGTGCTAAATCTAATATTCCCATTGATAAAAAAGATAATACCAGCCAAAAATAATTTATTGCCAACCTGCCAGTTTGAATCCTGCTATAAATCATGAGAGCAAGTATAAAGGCAATAATTGAACCGCCACCTTCTAATAACACATGAAAAAATTCAAATTTCCATTTGAAATCAGGTATGAGTAATCCAATAATAAGGGAACCAAGCAATATCGGTGTAATTCCCCATCGGCTTGTTATCCAGAATGTTTTAAGCATATATTTTTTACAACAATTAACGTAGCTATTAACGTAACTATTCAGTTTGAATTTCTTAATTCATATCCATACATAAACAAGAATAGAATAAACAAGCGAAAGAGCAAGCTTTCTTAATTTTTCTTTAGCCCTTTTCAGGCAATCAATTTTATAGGTAGTTTCCGAAATAGATCACGTATTATTACGAACAGATTTTTTTGCATATCTTAATTAAACTGGACTCAACATTACTACTTAAAAACACTAATAACACTTAATAACAAAAAAACATTCTAAATATAACGTGGAGAACTATCATGAAAGCTTTAAAACTATTATTAACTTCTGCTCTTTTCACTTCAGTTATGATAACAGGTATAGCACAAGCTGAACCACGTTCAGACAATGACTTATACGATATCATTCACCCTGAATCAGCTGATTTATTTCATTTTGATGATAGCCTAAGATCATCAGAGCCTACTGAAATCAAGAGTTATAGTGATGTTAACGGCGATGTTGTCTGGAGTTTTGAATATGAGGAATATGTCAATGCATCTGATTTCGAAGCAGATGATTCAATTCACAGTGCTCAGGGAATCAATCGCTATATGTCTTCTAACCCCACTGCTGCCGGTAAGCCCAGTGAAGAAGTCTTTAAATATGATACAACATACGGTGGTTTTATGTTGCAGTAATTGATATTTCAAATCCTCTGCACTCGGTAAATAAGGTCCTCAAAAATATCTTATTCATTGAGTGCAAATACAGGGCTTTACATCCTCTTCTCTCCCCCCTAGAATACTCATTTTCAACCCATACTCTTTTTACATAAATAAGTTAGCAAACAATCACATGGCAATTCACTGGTATCCCGGCCACATGCACAAGGCCAATAAAGAAATTAAAGAAGCACTGAGCCGCATTGATCTGATTATAGAAGTATTAGATGCCCGCATTCCTTATAGCAGTCAAAATCCGCTGCTATCCAGTTTACGGGGGGATAAACCCTGTATAAAAGTTCTGACAAAAAGTGATCTGGCTGATCCGGACTTAACCAGACAATGGCAAAGCTGGCTGGAACAGGAGCAAGGGGTTAAGACCCTGGCATTAACCACAGAACAACCTGATCGTATGCGTCAACTCATTGAACTCAGTCGCAAAATGATCGCCAGACTTCCCGGAAAACGTCAGATATACAATACCATGATTATGGGTATTCCCAATGTGGGTAAGTCCAGTTTAATTAATATCCTGGCAGAACGAATTATTGCTAAAACAGGCAATGAACCGGCAGTCACAAAATCTCAGCAACGTATTAATTTAGCAAACGATTTTGTCTTATATGACACCCCGGGTGTACTATGGCCTAAAGTAGAAAATGAACCCAGTATGTATCGACTGGCTGTATCTGGTGCAGTCAAAGATACTGCCTATGAATATGATGATATTGCTTTTTTTGCGGCTGAATATTTATTAGAAGCTTACCCCGACAGCACTATGCAGCGTTATCAGCTTGAACAATTACCCCATAATGAGTTAGAACTCATTGAAGCCATTGGCCGCAAACGTGGTTGTTTGCGCGCAGGCGGGAGAGTTGATCTGGATAAGGCCAGCAAGATTCTGCTAAGCGAATTACGTGGCGGCACATTAGGTCGAATTACTTTAGAGACGCCAAAGATGATCGAGAAAGAATTGATTACTCTTCAAGCTAAACTAGAGGCTGAAGCAAACTCAAAGAGCGGTAAACGCAAAAAGAAAAAAAGAGTCTATCGCCCTTGATTCAGAAAACACGCTAGGAGCCTGTCTTTTTTTATTCTGCTACACAGATCTCCTTATCCATAATCGCTTTCGATGTTTTGATGATCAGCATACTGATAAATAAGGTTAAAATAGTCAGCAGTACAATACCAATACCTGAAAAAATAATATTCTGAGTTTTTTGATACATGACCATAGTGGCAATGCTGATAGCAGCCATAGGAAACGAATAGGCCCACCAGGATAAAAAGAACT
>WTAX01000332.1 GCA_013139395.1 Gammaproteobacteria bacterium
TAAAAAAATTTCTGATGATGATTTTCAATATATTTTAGAAAGCGCCCGTCTCTCCCCCAGCTCATTCGGCTTTGAGCCCTGGCATTTTCTGGTCGTTCAGGATCCGGCATTAAGAGACAAATTAAAAGCACTCACCTGGGGTGCTCAAGGTACGCTGCCGACAGCCAGTCACTTTATTGTGACTCTGGCCCGCACAGCAAAAAGCATGCGTTTTGATAGTGATTATATTGAAAACATCATGGCTCGGGTGCATCACATACCAGATGAAGGTCGTATTATACGCAAACAATATTATCAGGAATTTCAGGAGAACGATTTTAATCTTCTGCAGAATGATAAAACCTTACTTGATTGGGCGACAAAACAAACTTACATTGCTCTGGCCAATATGATGAATGCTGCCGCTTTTATAAAAATTGACAGTTGCCCTATTGAAGGCTTTAAAGCAGAGCAGGTTAATCAGTTACTAGCCTCAGACTTTGATATTGACACCAGTAACTATCAAGTGGCTTATATGGTTGCTTTTGGCTATCGAAAAGATCCGCAAAATGAAAAAACACGTCAGAAACTCGAGGATATTGTTAGCTGGTATTAATTATCACGTGTAGTTAAATCAATTTCACCTTTTTCTTTAAATGGTATGCCGAATAGTGAACTGCCGGAATACACATAACCGCTGATCTCATATTTGAATGGTTGTGATTTTTTGTCTTTTAAGCTATTAATTTGTCGCAAGATGTCAAAAATTGTGCTGCTGACATTGACGCTGACCAGGCCTTCTGAAAAAGGTTCAAGCGTGACTTGTTCACTACTGACGCCCGAGGCAAAATCTTTATCATTGAGTTCAATATCAAAGCTCATGCCGTCAATACTCATAGCTTCCCTGCTGCGATTCATAATACGCAGCGTTACTTGAAAGCGTTGTTCCATGAAAGTGGATTCAAGCATTTGTATGGTAGAAATATTGATCTTAAATTGATCCGGTTTGTTCGTAATGGTAGAGCAGGCACTCACAACTAAAAGAAGAAATAAAATAAGAAAAATATAAGCTGCTTTTTTAAAAAACATAAACACATCCCAAATTGTGATTGGTTAATTGTTACACAAACTGTCCGGCAGTATAGCCCGAAGACCAGGCCCATTGAAAGTTATATCCGCCAAGATGTCCCGTTACATCAACCACTTCACCAATAAAATACAGTCCATTAACATTTTTAGCCTGCATTGTTTTAGATGATAAATCATGGGTATCAACACCACCAACAGTCACCTCTGCCACCCGATAGCCTTCTGTTGCATCAGGCCAGAATTGCCAGTGTTGAAACACATCTGCAATATCGTTAAGCTCAGACACACTATATTGTTTAATGGGCTTATCAATAGCATACAGATAACACAAACCTTCAACCAGTCGTTTGGGCATTTTTTGCGCTAGAATATTTTTCACTAAAAGATTGGCTTGTTGAATTTGCTGCTGCAATAACCAGTCATAGAGATCCAGATCCGGTAATAATTTAATGTGTATCGCCTTGCCCATTTCAACCAGCCAATAAGATGATATTTGCAAAACAGCAGGGCCGCTGATACCTTTGTGGGTAAAAAGCAGATTTTCTTTAAAGCGCTGCTCTCCATAAGAAATCTCTGCTTCAAGTGCAATACCAGCAAGTTGTTTATAGCGTTTGCTGTCTTTGACATTATAGGTCAAAGGGACCAGGCCCGGTCTTGTCGATATCACATTTAAGGCAAATTGTTTTGCTAAACGTAAGCCAAAATCACTGGCACCCATTTTACTGACCGATAAACCACCCGTGGCAATAACTAATGACTTTGCCTGATAGTGACCTGTTGATGCATTTATCTGAAAGTCATCACCAGAATGGTTTTCAACAGACTTAATGTGAGCACCTAATTGAATAGTGACAGGGTATTTTTTACATTCAGACAAGAGCATTTGTACAATATCATTAGCACTTCTATCACAAAAGAGCTGCCCGTGATCCCGTTCATGCCAGGGAATTTTATAATCAGCTAATAATGTTAAAAAATCATAGTATTGATAGCGAGATAAGGCCGATTTACAAAAATGTTTATTTTGTGAGAGATAATGCTCGGCACTGACATCATAATTGGTGAAGTTACAGCGCCCTCCTCCTGAAATACGGATTTTTTTCCCGGCTTTTGCAGCATGATCCAAAACAATAACCTTTCGGCCTCGCTTACCAGCTTCAATGGCACACATCAGACCGGAAGCACTTGCACCTATAATTAAAACATCAAAATATGTCATTATTTTCTTAAAATCGGTTAAAATTACTCTGTAATGTCATTTTAACAAAAGAACCAACAAGTAAATAACATTTATCCTCTTTTGTTGGTTTATTGCTTTAACAGCAGCTCAGGGCTCTACTATGTCAGATATTGAAAACCGTGTTATGGAATTAGAAATAAAAAATGCTCATCAGGAAGACACCATCGAGCATCTCAATCAAATCATCATTGAGCATCAGGCATCAATTGCGAATATTGCTCGACACCTTGAACAATTACAAAATAAAATAAGTACCTTACAGGAAGATAACAGCAAAGAAGCACCCGAGGCTCCCCCACCCCATTATTAACCTATTGTCTATTTTTCAGGATGTGATAAATGAGTAAAGATTTTTATAATAATGTCGCTATACTTAATGAATGATTAGACTTTTACGGAGTGTTAAATTGTGACTACCAGTGTCTCTAATGCCAGTAACCGACTTGAATTACTGTTATTTTATGTAGGCGGCAAACGCCGTTTTGCTATTAATGTGCTTAAAATAAAAGAAGTGATCCCTTGCCCTGCCTTACATCAGTTACCTTCTGCGAATCCGAAAGTATTAGGGGTTGCAGAAATGCGTGATGAAACATTACCTATTATTGACCTGGCAAAAGCAATCAGTTCAACTCAAAGAGTATTAGCCGATGAACAAATCCAGCAAGGTTCGGTTATTACCACTGAAGTTAATCGTTCACATCAAGGTCTGTGGATCAGCGGAGTTGATAAAATTGTCCTATGTGACTGGAAAGACATTTTACCACCTGCCAAAGGCACCGGGATTGGCAGTTATACCACAGGCGTCACACTCATTGATGATGAGCTGGTACAATTACTGGATATTGAAAAAGTGCTGGCTGAAGTTTTAGATTTAAAATCGTCCCGCACTGAAGAATTAAATGTTGATCAAACCAAATTAGAAGCCGTTTTTGGTAAATTAATTATGATTGTAGATGATTCATCGATGGCAATGAAACAAACTATCTCAGCCTTAGACAGGCTTGGACTGCAGCATATTTCTGCCAGTGATGGTAAGATTGCCCTAAAAATACTCACCGATTATCAAAATGGCGATCCCCATACCATGGAACCGATTTCAATGATCATCTCTGACATTGAGATGCCTGAAATGAATGGTTACACCTTTGTTACCGAGGCAAGAAAACTCAGTAAATTCAAAAATATTCATGTACTGATGCACACCTCTCTCAATGGCTCAATTAATATGCAGGAGGCTATTGCCTGCGGTGCTAATGATGTGCTGACTAAATTTGTTCTCGACGAATTGGTTGAAAAAATTATTGAACACCTCATGGCATCCCCTGATAGTTAAGGATAAAATAAAAGCAATTATTCATCACTTATACAGGTAGTTAAATTAACCATGAAAAACCCTATTGTTGTCATCGGCATTGGTGAAATGTCCGGCGTATTTACTCGCGGCCTGTTACGTGCGGGCTATCCTCTGTTTCCCATTACCAGAGAAATGGATATTAGCGAAATAGCTCAGCAGATCACACAGCCGGAAATGGTTCTTGTTGCTGTAGGTGAAACTGATTTAGATGCGGTTTTAGAGCAACTACCCGAAACCTGGAAAAATAAAGTCGCCCTGCTGCAAAATGAATTATTACCCGGTGACTGGCAAAAACATCATCTTATTGATCCAACCATTATTTCAGTCTGGTTTGAGAAGAAAAAAGGACAGGATTTTAAAGTCCTCGTCCCCTCTCCAATTATGGGTCCAAAAGCAGATATTCTAAAAACAGCTCTGGAGACACTAAGCATCCCAAGCTGGATAGTTAAAAATGATAATGAAATGCTGTTTGAGCTGGTACGCAAGAACCTGTACATTCTCACTACAAATATTGCCGGGCTTGAAGTGGGCGGTAATGTCGATTTTTTATGGCATGATAACCGTAAACTCGCATTAAAAGTGATGGATGATGTACTGACAATTCAAAACCACTTAACCGCTCAGGAGCATGATCGGGAACGCCTCATCGAAGCAATGGTTGAAGCCATTAATGGTGATCTGGCGCATAATTGTATGGGACGATCAGCACCGGCCCGTTTGTCCCGTGCCTTACAATACGCACAGAAAAATAATCTGCAAGTCAATGAGCTGAAAAGAATCGCTGCACTACAGGCTAAAAAGGCTAATAATTAATCATGCGCTTATTACACACCATGATCCGTGTTGGTCATTTACAACGCTCTATTGATTTTTATACGCAAATTTTTGGTATGACATTATTACGTCAAAAAGACTATCCTGAAGGCCGCTTTACGCTGGCCTTTATCGGTTATGGTGATGAAAAAGACAATACTGTTATTGAATTAACTCATAATTGGGACACCGATCATTATGAACAGGGAAGTGGCTTCGGTCATTTTGCCATCGAGGTTGATGATGTTTATACTGCTGCAGAACAAATTCGTGCTCAAGGTGGAGAAATCACACGTGATGCCGGACCAATGAATGCAGGCACCACCATCATTGCCTTTGTCAAAGATCCTGACGGCTATGAAATTGAGCTTATCGGGACAAAGCATCAACGTTAAAAAATAGAGTAGAAAAAAAATGACCATCATCTGAAAATAAAGAATAGAGTTATTGAATATGCTTTATTACCACACTACAAATCATTCCCTCTACTAAATTTTGCTTTGGAAAAGAAAATAAACAGGCAAGGGACAACGAATAACGTCAAAAAAGTTGCACTGATTAAGCCGCCTTCAATAACACTGGCTAGTGGCTTTTGAATTTCCGCGCCCACACCTTTTGACAAGAGAAGCGGAATTAATCCCAGTGCTGAGGTTAATGCCGTCATAAGTACTGGACGCAGTCTGGATACCGCTCCATCAAAGACTGCATCCTGCATAGAATAACCATCATTAATTCGTTGATTGATATTTTCAACCATTACAACACCATTGAGAACAGCAAGCCCGAAGAGCGTAATAAAACCGACTGAACTGGGAACAGATAAATACTGTCCGGTAAAATATAGTGCAAAAAGTCCTCCTATCAAAGCCAGTGGGACGTTAATCAATATTAACAGAGCCTGCCCTACTGAATTAAAGGCAAAATACAACAGCAAAGCTATCAGGGCGATAGAAACAGGCACCACAATCATTAAACGATGCT
>WTAX01000285.1 GCA_013139395.1 Gammaproteobacteria bacterium
TTACCGCTATGAAGCCGAGTCTTTAGCCAGAAAGCGCTGCCAGCAAACAGACCTGTCACCAAAGACAAAAAAGTCCGGGTTAAGAACTGATTCTTTGGTGTTATACGTCAATGCCTGCATGTTAGTATCAGTAATTAAACCACCGGCTTCTTCAACAATACATTGTGCAGCTGCCGTATCCCATTCCGATGTGGGTCCCAATCGAGCGTATATATCAGCTTCACCTTGAGCAACCATGCAGGATTTTAGAGAACTGCCCATGTATTTTAGCTCATAGCCATTAAACTCTTTTTCTAAATTATCAAAAAAGGCCTGCAGGGCTGGACTGCGTGCAGAATGAGTACCGGCGATAATTATTTTTCTTGGTTCATCAACCGGACATTGAGCGCAAACTTGAATTTGCTGAGCCTGATCAGCATCATTTAAATAAAATGCACCATTTCCTTTACAAGCATAAAAACTACACTTTTTAACCGGGCTGTAGATAACACCAATCACTGGATTATGGCGATGAATCAAAGCAATATTGACACTAAACTCCCCTGTTTTTTCTATAAATGCTCTTGTGCCATCCAGTGGATCAACTAACCAATAAGTCTCCCAGGTGGATCTTTCTTCATAGGGAATTTCATCTGACTCTTCAGACAAAATGGGGATGTGCGGGGTAAGTTCAGATAAGGTTTGCACAATTAATTCATTGGCGACAAAATCAGCTGTTGTAACCGGAGTATTATCTTTCTTATGCTCTATTTTAAAATCAGTCTCATAAATTTCCAGTATCTTTTGTCCCGCCAGACGTGCCAGTTCAATCGCAGCAGGCAATACTCTGCGTAATTCTCCTTTTAAAGAATCCGGAAGTGCTTGCTCTAATGTTGAACATATTTCAGTTGATTGCATGAAAACCCTTATGCCCTTTATGAACTAATCCGCTGTTTCTGCACTATTACCAGCAGAACGTTGTGCCAGTAATGCTTTGATAATATATGCGGCGGCAATAGTTCTTGCCTCGGTGACATCTGTACGCATAGACAGCTCATCAATGTTATCCAGTTCCCATAATACCACTTCCAGAGGTTCAGGCTCATCCCCTTCAAGCCTTGCAGGATATAAATCTTCCGCCAGGACCAGATGTGTCAGGTGCCCCATATAGCCTGGAGCTAAAGTCATTGATTTTACCAATGTTAACTTTCTGGCTCCAAAACCAACCTCTTCCTGAAGCTCTCTGTTCGCTGCTTCTTCAATGGGTTCATCACTTTCGATACGTCCCTTAGGAAACATGAGTTCATAACCTTCCACACCAACCCCATATTCTCTAACCATCAAGACGGTATCATCATCGTGTAATGCAACCACCATAACACCACCTCTACTCGAGCCTTTGAGACGTTCATAAACCACTTCCACACCATTATTAAAGGTGATGTCTAATTGTTCTATGCGGAATAAACGGCTTTGAGCAACGATTTTACAATCCGTAATGGTGGGAGTTGTTAATATTTTTTTTGTCACACTAAAGACCTGCCTGTTCCAATCTAAAAGTTGCTATAATAGCAGTTTTCTTAGGCGTTTAGAAACTTGTTTCCACCTGGTACTTTAGAGATAGAAGGCAAAAACATTGTTGGACTGGAATAAAATAGATAGCGTTTTTCTTGATATGGACGGCACATTACTGGATCTTCATTTTGATAACCATTTCTGGCTCGAGCATGTCCCGCAACGTTATGCAGAAAAACACGGCATATCCCGGCAAGCAGCTCTTGATAAGTTGATTCCTCTTTTTAAATCAATGGAGGGGACTATTGACTGGTATTGTGTTGATTATTGGACGAAAGAGCTTGAACTGGATATCGCCCTGCTCAAAGAAGAAATTAAGCATTTAATTCAAGTACATCCATTTGTTATTGAGTTTTTGGAAAAACTGGCAAAAGCAGGTAAACGTCGCGTTCTGGTGACCAATGCCCATCAAAAAAGCCTTAATTTAAAAATGAACAACACACCATTATCAGGCTTGCTGGACTCAATTATCAGTGCTCACCAGCTCGGCATTCCCAAAGAGGAAACTAATTTCTGGAAGCAGCTCAGCAGTTTAGAAACTTATAATCCGCAAAGAACACTTTTAATTGATGATAATCTGTCAGCACTCACTTCAGCCAAAGAGTATGGCATCAGGCATCTACTGGCTATATACAAGCCCGACTCGAAGGCAGACATTAAGAATGTCGGCTCATTTCAGGCGATTCACTCCTTTAAAGAAATAATGCCTGAATAAAACAGTTAAAGTAACTACTAGCCTACTGTTAACAAAAAGTCTGTGGTTGCTTATTTTTCTGACTTTGATTGTCTGAGCGCCAGCGACTCTCGTAACAAGAAGTCAAAGTCAGAAAAATAAGTGACCATAGGCTTATCAAACTTTATTTAGAAATACTCACTGAGTAGTTACATTAAATGCGATTCTTTTTTTCTGCAATTGTACCCAGGGCAATAAACACGCATACGACTAATGGTCCTAAATAGATCATGCCCAGCGAAGCAAGTAATTTGGTCAGCATAGGAGCACCGTAGATTAATAATGCACCATAGCCAAAAGCACATAATAAAATAAAAATCAGCGTTCTGAATAAAAAATGCAAGCCGCCGATTTGACGCTTTAGCATACGATTAATGGTATCACCATAGATAACCAGTAAGGTCGCCATAATTGCTGTGGAAATATCTGCTAACCACGGATATAGCCACTGCGAAAATTGAATGATCATTATCTTTATTTCGTACATAGTCTCTCTTTTTTTACCTGGAAACGTGTTATTAACAAAAAGCCTGTGGTTGCTTATTTTTCTGACTTTGATTGTCTGAGCGCCAGCGACATCTCGTAACAGAAGTCAAAGTTATAAAAATAAGTGACCATAGGCTTAACACTCGTAATTTAGAAGTACTCACTGAATAATTACCTCTTTTTTAGATTAACCGGCCTAATAACACCGGAATAGCATTTTCCACCCGAAGGATACGCTCACCCAAATGACAGGTGGTAAATCCTGCCTGCTTAAATTTATCAACTTCATAATCAATAAATCCGCCTTCAGGTCCAATAGCCAGAGTGATCGCATGCTGACTATTAAGCGCACACAAATCACCGTGCCCCGGATGAGCAATAATAGCTCTGCTGTCTTGAATTAAATCAGGCAAAACATCTTCAACAAATGGTTTAAAGCGCTGGTAGCACTTCACTTCAGGCATTATGGTATCCTTCGCCTGCTCTAGTCCCAGGATCAGGTGTTGTTGTATTTTATCTGCTTCCAGCCAGGGCGTTTGCCAATAGCTTTTTTCCACTTTGGCAGAATGAATAAGACTTAACTGTTTAACACCCATTGCACTAATCGTTTGTAATATGCGTTTCAGCATTTTGGGTCTTGGCAATGCCAGAATCAAATGTACCGCAAGAGGTGCAACAGGCTCTTTATCTAACTGCACAGATAATTCTATCTGCCGCTCATCAACAGCAATAACCGTACCTTGTCCAATCTGGTCATTAACCAGACCAACGCTCAGTTGTTCATTTACTTTGATTTTTTTTACTGACAACAGGTGTTGCAGACGATAATCAGTCAACCTTACCCGACCAGGTGAAATGAAATCTTGAGGAAAAAGCAGCAACAGATTCATTTTAAGCAATACCAGTAAGCATATTTAAAAGGGGGAAAAAGAAACCGCTATTTCCGGATGGTTATCACTAATCGCCGGGATAACTACTTTGACGAAATGAAACATTTCTAAAGTACTAATCGCTGGGATAAACACTTTGACGAAATGGGACATTTCTAAAGTATTAACTCGGTTGTTCCATTTTCTTTAGCTTTTTGTCCCATTTTTTAAAGCGTTTCTGACAATAAGCCAATAGCTCATCATAGGTTTTAAAGTAAAGTTCAAAACCTTCCTCTGCCGGCGAGTCATATTCACAATAATCATTGGAGTATTCACGGCAAATATGGGGACGCCTGGTATAAATGCCGCAGTCACCATTAGCTTTCAATTGTTCACAAGGTGTAAGAAACATGAGAAACCAGCCGTCTTCATCTTTATAAAATTCCACATTTGCATGAGAAATCTGCCAGAGCATCAACTGAAAATCATCCTTTTTTCTAGGACTATCAATTTGTTGCGTTATATATTGGCAACATTTTGTTCCGGGGCAATAACTGCATTTATTTTCTGGCGTGATAGTAATTTGTTTCATCTGTTTTATGTTACACTAAAAAAATAGTAATACTTTAATTTTATTACTTCAGTGACGATTAAGTAAATATATTCATATAAACAATAGATCCTATTAAACTTCCAGTTAACTTACAATAATTAACTGATATTTTTATTCGCTCTTTTCTTTGTATGGTTATCTAAAAATAAATAATGAACTCATTTATGAAACTACACCCCCTTTCAGCCATCATACACTCAAAAGATCTATCTTCTGCGGTGATTCGTTTTAGTCTGGGGTTATTTATTGCACTTTATGTCTGGCTCGGTATGTCCAATGGTGAATTTACACTCACGCGATATGAATACAATACCTTCGGCTCCTTTTTTTTCATAATGACCCTCATTTTCGGACTCGATATTTTCCGCAACCCGAATTCACATATACGTCGCTATATTACCTTATTTTTTGATTTATCATGTACTTCATACACTATTACTCTCACTGGCGGGGGTAGTAGTGAATTTATCTTAATCTATATCTGGCTTTATATTGCCTATGGTACACGTTATGGATCAAATTACCTGTTCGCCGCAGTTGTTCTGGTTGTCATAGAATACAATGCCATTCTTATCCTGAATCATACATGGGCTACGAATATTTTAGGCTCCTCTGCTCAACTTTTTGTACTGGTCACAATGCCCCTGTATCTACACTCAATGCTCAAACAACTACGTGAGGCAAAAATAGCAGCCGAACAGGCCACACGAGCCAAAAGTAATTTTCTCGCCACCATGAGCCATGAAATACGTACCCCCATGAGTGGTATTATTGGAACCGCACACTTATTACAAAAAACTGAACAAAATAAAGAACAAAAAGAGTATACAGAGGCTTTACTCGATGCATCAAAATCATTACATGCTCTTATTGATGACATTCTTGATTTTTCTAAAATTGAAGCCAACAAACTTCATTTGCAAAAGCTAAGCTTTAATCTGCACAATACCATTAATGAAGTCGTTTCAGTACTTTCTCCTACTGCCGAATATCACTCTTTAGACCTCATTGTCTATATCGATCCACGACTGCCGTCATTTGTTGTAGGTGACAGCCAGCGTATCAGACAAATTTTATTTAACTTATTGGGAAATGCCATAAAATTCACCGAAAAAGGTGAAATCATTTTAAAAGTAACTGAGTTAGAGCCATCAGCTTCACTTAATAAAAAGCCATCAGCATCACTCGATAAACAACAAAATAAAGACACGATTAATCTACGCTTTGATATTATCGACACTGGCATAGGTATTCATGATGAGCAGCAAAAGCTCATTTTTGACAGTTTCACTCAAGCAGACAACCTGCAAACTCATAAATTTGGCGGTACCGGTTTAGGTACAACAATCGCCAAACAATTAGTAGAATTTATGGGAGGAGAAATCGGGCTAAGCAGTGTTTTAGGCACTGGCAGTCATTTCTGGTTTACCCTTAATCTTCCCATTACAAAAGATGGTGATATGAAAGATCGCTATCATCAGATATTGACTGATAAGCGCGTAGCAATATCCGTGTGTAAAAATGCCCTCTACGAAACACTTGAAAGCTATTGTCAATTTTTTGGTTTTACCGTGGAACGATTTTATTCTGAATCTGAATTGCTTAATGGTTTACAACAAGCTGTTAAACACGAGCAACCATTTGAACTGGTCATTTTATCCTCTGGACGAGAAAAAAATATACCTGTCGAGCTGGCGACGAATATGAATGCCCTTGATTTCAGTCCCTATTCAGCACCAAAGAAAGTATTTTTAAACTATTTGGACAAACGTACCGACACCCCAAAATTAGGCGGCTCCCTATTTAACTGCTACATCACTAAACCTATTAATTTTGAACGATTCGGTGATGAATTATTAACTTTGTTCAATCCTGAAGGCATGCAAACAGCCAGAGACAAATGCTGTGATTTAAGCAATATTTCACTGAATATTCTAATTGCTGAAGATGAAGATATTAATGCTATGGTTTTGAGCAGTTTTCTTCAGGATGCGGGTCATAAAACCAAACGAGTACTCAATGGCACTCAAGCTGTAGAAGAGCTGAGACAAAACTCTTATGACATAGCATTTATGGATATGCGTATGCCTGAAATGAATGGTACTGAGGCTGCCATTGCATGGCGAGCTCATGAGCCTGAAGGTGTCCATATTCCCATAATAGCACTCACTGCTAATGCGACAAAAGATGATCGACAGTCTTGTCTGGAAGCCGGTATGGATGATTTTATCACCAAGCCCATTACCCCCGAACAGTTATCAACAGCAATACTTAAATTCTACGTGCCCGGACAGTAGCTTTTTTCTTCTTATACGCTAAACTTTAAACCTAAATGATATTATAAGAAAATGGTATGACACCAGAGCAAGCCTATCAAAATGCCATCAAAGACCATGATTTTTTTTCTGATCCTATACAGGAACAGGCTGTTCAACTGACTCAAAAACTATATCAGTCACTCCTGACAGAAGTGACTGATAGACAAATATCAAACAGCTATGAAGATAATTTCTGCTCTTATATTAGTCATTTGATTCATAAAAAGCTGCCTTCAGCTCACCACACACCAACAATAAAAGGTCTCTATTTCTGGGGCGATGTAGGCCGTGGAAAAACATGGATTGTGGATAACTTTTTCAAAACATTACCTTTTGTTAACAAACGACGCATTCACTTCCATCCATTTATGCAGGAAGTTCATCAACAGCTGAAAAACTTGCCTAAAACGCCTGACCCATTACCTATTATTGCCAAACAAATGTCACGACAATCACGAGTACTTTGCCTTGATGAGTTTCATGTGCATGACATCACTGATGCAATGTTATTGGCAGGCCTTCTTAAAGCACTGTTTTCAGAAGGTGTTATCTTAATCGCAACATCTAATGTTTCACCTGATGATTTGTACAAAAATGGCTTACAAAGAGATAATTTTTTACCTGCGATTGAATTGATCAAAAAATATTTACACATCTTTGAATTAACCAATAAAACGGATTATCGAACACTGTATCTGGAAAAAGAAGGGCATTATCTCAATGTCCTCAATAAAAAGAGTGATGATTTACTATTGCAGTTTTTTTTACAGACCAGTCATTATGCACCTGTTCAGTCACAATCTATTGAGATCAACAAACGTCCAATTCAGGTGGTTGCCCTTAATAAGGTGGTGAGTAAAGACTCTCAGAGTATTGCCTGGTTTGAATTTGATGAATTATGTAATACTCATCGTTCCAATTCAGATTATCAGATCATTGCCCAACAATATTCTCATATTATCATTGCCCACGTTTATCCTATGGATGAACAAAAAAATGATATTGCCAAACGATTTATGCATTTAATTGATGCACTTTATGATCATCATTGCTCTTTGAAAATAAGTGCAGCAGTAGAGCCTGACGCTCTATATCATGGCAGACGACTTAAAATGCCTTTTCAGCGAACAGTCAGCCGCTTAAAGGAAATGCGCAGTATTTTATACCGGGGAAAAAAGAGTTAACTAATTTGTTGAGAATCTTTTGCTGATGTTTCATCGCAGCATTCATTCATACCGGCAATCTGCCGCATATTTTCTCGATTTTTTATAATAATATGTTTACGTTCCGCTTCAATTAAGCCATCTTCCTGAAAGCGGGTAAACATACGGCTCACCGTTTCAACTGCCAGTCCTAAATAATTGGCAATATCATTGCGTGACATACTCAGGTAGAACTCAACTGAAGAAAAACCACGCTGCTTGAAACGTAAGGAAATACTTAACAGGAAGGCAGAAAGACGAGCTTCGGCTGTTTTTTTACCCAATAACAACATCAGCTCCTGATCATCAAAAATTTCTTTGCTCATTAAACGCAGCAATTGATGCTGTAATGTAGGCAGCTCCTGTGATAAGCCTTCTAAATGCTCAAAAGGGACTTCGCACACACTGGTCGTTTCTAACGCTTTAGCTGCGCAGGGGTGCCGACCTTTGCCAATGGCATCTAAGCCTAATAATTCTCCAGGCAGATGAAAACCGGTTACCTGCTCCTGGCCATCAACTGTGGGTGAATACGTTTTGAGAGAACCGGAACGAACGACATAGATTGAATGAAAGGAACTACCGACCTGAAAAAGATGTTCATTACGTTTTAATGGTTTTTTACGTTCGATAATACTATCCAATTTTTCTAAATCAGAACCATTAATAGAACGAGGCAGGCATAGCTGATGCAGGCTACATTCTTTACAGGCCACTTTTGCAGCATGTAAGTCAACTACTTTTTTATTACGCATATTACTAGGAAGTGTCTTTTGTTGCATCAACGTACCTATTTCAGCCATAATTGATAAATGTCAATTTTATACCAGATACCGCCACAATAACAACATAATTTTAGATATTGCTAATATTTACTAGACTCTTATA
>WTAX01000544.1 GCA_013139395.1 Gammaproteobacteria bacterium
GATCGAATACCTGCTGATAATGCGCCCTTTTTTTTAACACCGTAATCCAGCTCAAACCAGCCTGAGCACCTTCCAGAATCAACATTTCAAATAAATGTTGATCATTAAAACTCGGCACACCCCATTCTGTATCATGATAATGCTGATACAATTCATCTTCACCACACCATTCACAGCGATGTTTCATTATTCGTTAACCTGTGTGAATTTAATCAATTTTCTTCTCTTTTTTAAAACTTTTGTTCTATACTTTTATCAAAGTTCATCAATAAATTCAGTCATTAGGTCAGACCGATAAAAAGAATATCAAAAAAATCTAAAGTTCCATCCATCCGGGACGCTAAAAGCTATAAGTAAAAAAATCACTAACTATCAACTTTTTCAATGATTTTTTTCAATAACTTTTTTTCAATAACTAGAGGGGCTATAGAATGGATGTTTCCGGTGTGCAGACCACTGCAATTGCATCTAATGTCGGACAAAATGATCCAGTAGGAATTGCGGTATTGAAAAAAGCCATGGATATTCAAGAACAGACGGCAATGCAGCTTATTCAATCCATACCTGAACTGCCCAACAATCTGGGTCAGAATGTCAACGTTAAAGTCTAACTATTAATTCACGCATCAAGCAGGCTTGATGCGTATTTTGATTTAAAGATACTCACTCATCAGGCAAGATCATCATCTGCCACACGATAGGTAGGATCTTCAATCACATTCACTTCACACAAACCACCAGCCTTTCTTAATAATTTTCTACATTCCGGACTTACATGTCTCAGGTGCAGACGTTTATCCGCACTAAGATAGCGTTCTGCCAGTGTATCAATGGCTTCAATGGCCGAGTGGTCTGAAACACGGGAATATTTAAATTCCACGACTACGTCATCAGGATCATTTTTTGGATCAAATAATTCCTGGAAGTTATGTACCGAACCAAAAAATAAAGGCCCATGCAGTTCATACACTTTTGAATCTTCATTATCACGGGTAATATTGACGGTAATATGTTTGGCATGATTCCAGGCAAATACCAGAGCGGCGATGATCACACCGATGATCACTGCAATAGCCAGGTTATCAGTGATCACAGTAATAGCAGAGACTGAAATCAAAATAAAAGCATCCGATTTAGGAATTTTGCCTAAAATTCTAAAGCTGGACCATTCAAAGGTGCCCACTACCACCATAAACATCACACCTACAAGCGCTGCTAGTGGAATTTGTGAAATCAGCTCTGAGGCAAACATAATAAAACTTAATAAAAACAGTGCGGCTGCAATGCCTGACATACGACCACGGCCGCCAGAGTTTACATTAATCATTGACTGACCAATCATGGCGCAACCACCCATACTGCCAAAAAAACCACTGGTAATATTGGCAATACCCTGCCCGACACATTCTTTATTACCACGCCCGCGGGTTTCAGTCATTTCATCAATAACCGTCAGCGTCAGCAGAGATTCTGTTAAACCAATAGCGGCAAATGCCAGTGAATAAGGCATGATAATAATCAGTGTATCCATTATGTCACTCATAGAGGACATGGGTATCATCGGAATATGAAACTCTGGAAAGCCACCGGCAATGGAGGCAATATCACCAACAGTACGAGCAGGCAGTCCAAAGACAATAACAAGAGCTGAAACCACTAAAATACCCGCCAATGGCGCTGGAATAGCCTTAGTATATTTGGGCAGAAAATGAATGATCAGCATGGTAAGTGCAATAAGACCTATCATCGTCCATAACAGACTGCCTTCCATCCAGACTAAAGCATTACTGTCTTGAGGATCAGGTATTTTAAACTGGCCGATTTGTGCCAGAAAAATAACAATGGCCAAACCGTTAACAAAGCCCAGCATGACCGGATGCGGCACCAGTCGAATAAATTTTCCTAAACGTAATGCGCCAAAGAGAATTTCAATAATACCCATTAAAACCACTGCGGCAAATAGATATTCAACCCCATGAATCACCACCAAACCCGTCATGATGACCGCCAGAGCTCCTGTTGCACCGGAAATCATACCAGGGCGACCACCAATGGTTGCAGTTATTAAACCAACAATAAAAGCGGCATACAGACCAACCAACGGGTCCACCTGAGCAACAAAAGCAAAAGCAATGGCTTCAGGAACAAGAGCCAGTGCAACGGTCAGGCCAGATAAAATTTCAGTTTTAAAGTTACAAGGCTGCCCTTTGGCGCACAGTTCAATCATAGAAAATCCAGAGAAAATAAATAAAGTGTGAAGATTAGTATAGGAAAAGAGACCTAAGAAACTAAAAATGGTGGCATATTATATAGAATTTTTAACAAAAATTCTAGTATTAGAAAATGCTTATTTTTCCTTTCTTTGTTATGTAAATCAACAGACCTGATTGCGTCCATTTTCTTTTGCCTGATACATTCGTCTATCGGCAAGTTTAATTAACTTTTCAATGGAATTCACCTCTTCAGACATTTGAGCAACCCCCAAACTGACGGTGAAAGGAAATGTCAAATGGGGGCTTTTAACACCTATAGATTCAATATTTTTTCTCAAACGTTCAGCTAATGCTCTGGCCCGTTCAATCCCGGTTTCAGGTAACAAAATAACAAATTCTTCGCCGCCCCAACGTGTAGAAACATCGCCTTTTCTTTTAATTTTTTGTGTTATTTCCGCTACGACCTTAATCACTTCATCACCAATATTATGGCCATATTGATCATTGATCACTTTGAATTTATCAATATCAAAAATAATTACTGACATTGAATGGTCATAACGCAGGGCATTATGGAGAATCGGTTCAGCCACTTCATAAAATGCTCTTCTATTAAAAAGCCCTGTCAACGGATCAAGTCGAGCCAGTTTTTCTGCTATTTGTTTTTCATTCTGCAAAAGACGAAATTGTTCAGCTAAAGCAATTGATAATAAAATAACATCAATAGACAAACCAATTTCGATCGCCCTATAGGTAAGTTCATAATATGGAATAACCCCAAATACTGTCATTGCACTAATAGATGAACCAATTAAGGTCGTAATGGATGCTATAAGAAAATAGCTGACTTCCTGAGGGATGTATTGCCAGGTAATGAGTGCCATAAATATGGTAAACAATGCAAAGAACATAACTAAGGCAATGGCAATGACCACCGTTAATGACTGTGCCCCCATCATGAACAATATTAGCTGTGCAATAAGAAGCCCGACAATGGCGCTTAGAGTTATTTTAAATATACGAGGAAAAAGCCGCTCTGTATGTAAAAATAAAAAGGCAAAGACAATACTGCTGCAAGCATACATAGTGATCAGAAATGGATTCATCCACTGTTGCCATAAAACACTTTCAGGCCAGAAAAGATAGAACGCATGTCCAGTATAGGATTGGTTCGTCAGGATAAACATGGCCAGATAAATCACATAAAATAAATAACGTCTTAACCTGAGCTGAATAAAAAGGATAAAGTTATAAAGCAGCAAGGCTGTCACAATGCCATACAATAAACCATACGAATAACTATTAAACACATCTCTTTTCGCTGAATCCTCCACAGTGCCAAAGAAAACAGGAAGAACCATAGGATCAGGCGTTTCTACACGAATAAACAGCTGACTGATACCCTGTGCATAATCATGATCAAAAGCAAAAAAACGATGTTCTATGCTTCGTTCAACAAAAGGATAGGCATCACCAAGATGTAATTGTTTGATGATTTGTTCATTGTGCAAGATATAAATATCCGCCTTATCAAGCCATGAATTTTCAATGATAAGGCGACGAGAGATAGTGTTTACACTCAGATTTTCAATGTCAATCACTAACCACTTAGGTGCGACGCCAATACCAAAGCTTAAAACTGGTCTATCCCAACGAACAAATTCTCCCTGCTGATAGGCCTGTTTTGCTTGTTCTAATGAGAGTTTTTGATCGGTTTCAGACAACACAGAAATGTATTCACCAATCATACCAGCGGATTTGCTAATCGATAATGGGGAGCTAGCATCTGAGGAGCTGGCATCTGCTCTGCTGACAGAGCTTATCAACAGACTCATGCATAGCAAAAGAAAACTGATAAAATAAACCGCTTTGAAAAAATGATAAGAAAGGATAAGCATTACTCTTTATTAAGCACTTGATATTAGAATACTAATTAGCACAAATCATAGATTTGTTACTTAGAGTGAGTATTTCTAATTACTAGTGACCATAGGCTTTTTGTAAATAACACACTGAATAGTTACGATTTGTTTACACTCAACTCAGTTAACTTAACTGCATCTGTGTTAACTTAACCCAGTAACTCACGCCAATGGTTAAGATTTCATCATTAAAATTATAGTATGGATTATGTAATGATGCACTGTCACCATTACCAATTGATACATAACAGCCTTTTGATTCATTCAGTAAGAAGGAGAAATCTTCAG
>WTAX01000058.1 GCA_013139395.1 Gammaproteobacteria bacterium
TGGCGCTTGATGAGTTAATGACACAGTATCTATGATTAAAGGATTAGATAAATTTCGTGAGCATTTTGCTGATTTTGGCGATCATTATGTATTGATTGGTGGTACTGCATCAGATATGGTGATGGATTAATAGGGGTCAAGTATCATATTGACTCTTTAACGAAGTGGTCTTGGCATAAAGGAAGTGGTAGTTGTAAAACCTCAATGAGTTAATATGATACTTGCCCCTTATTTCACCTGTTTCTCCATACAGTCATCAATTTAGTCGTTAGCTGCTTTATTATGCACGTAATTAATTGCTAGCACTTTTGTTTCATTTAGAAATGTTCTTAAATTTCCCTGAATAACGGAATATATTGCCAAATAGTGGGTGCTTAAGCGTGAAATCCATTTCAAATTCACTGTCACTTAGCGCGGTTTCAGTGATGGTGGTATGTCCAAGGAGTAACCACTCAGGTATCGGGATCAAAAATTTTCCAATTTTAACCACAAAGTGACATCCTTCGTAATAAAGCTTGTCCTTTTGTACTTGCACAGTCATGCGTAAGCCAATAAATGGGTTTATAAACTCGATTAGTTCATTTTTTCTATCAACAATCCAGAAGCTATTAAATAAGATCGTTTTGTTTCTGGGAAAGTATATCGTGCGTTTCCAAAATTGAATGTTGCCTTGCATGTGTTTCTCAACAGTTGTGGCAATATTTTTTCCACGTCGATTTATCAAGGCACCAAATAAGTGTAAAAACGTTAAATAAGGGTGCATGTATATTGGGTATTCAATGTTCAGGTAACCAATATCTGAATTACTGTTATGTTGGTAGTGTGATTTTAGTGCGGGCGGTAATTGTTGCCATTGATCGCCCAAAGCTTTTTGCATAAGTGATTGCTTGTTCATATTGGATCCCTCAGATAGATTTAAATACCATTAATAAAACAATGAGTAGCATGGAAAAAAAGGCTGGTATACCCAGCCAGAACCATGCTCTGGCATATTGCCAATAATCTTCAGTTAATGAAGACTGGTTTTTTAAAGCAGTGTCAGCTAATTTACTCATGCGGATTTGAAGCCACACGACAGGAATCCAGCAGGCTCCAGCCAATAGATAAAGTGCAAGACTGGTTGAAATCCAGAATGTTGAAAGTGGTATGCCAGCAAGATATGCCATCCAGATGCCACTGATAGGCTGAAAAATCACTGTGGGCGTGGTGAATACCCAATCGGCTAATACTACGTTACGGTTAGTAGCAGTGATATGTTCCAGATTGTTGCTGCGGTCAGCCATCCATTTATAAAAGGCACTACCAAGTCCGGTACCAAATAACAATATCATGCTAAGAATGTGCAAATATTTTAGCGTTAAGTAAGTCATAATTTTTTCCACCCTGTTTTTATATCCAGTGGCATGCGGCCAATAAACTCTGTCAGCTGTCTTGTATCTGCATAATTTCCTTTTTTTAACATGCGTAAATTATCGGGATGTATAAGTGGAATAAAATGCTTTCCAAATATGGATATGGCCAAACTTAGTTTATATGGGATTGATATAATGCTTGCTGGTGTTTTACCCTTTGCTGTGCGCATTAATTGCAACCACTCTTTAAGTAAAATGGAATGTGCGCCAACAATATCAAGTGTGAGATTGGATTTAGAGCTTGTCAGGCAATTTAAAACGGTGTCTCTCACATCGCTGATGTGAACCGGTTGAATTCGTTGGCTGCCACCATCTATTAATGGCAATACTGGCAATGATGCCAAACGCTTAAACATTTCCATGCTTTTTCCACCTCTTCCATAAACTAGCGAGGGACGTAGTACAAACCATTTTAGTGGCAGTGATCGTAATACATCATCAGCCATTTTTTTGCTCAATTGATAGGGTGTAAAGGCTTTTTCATCTGCACCCAGGGCGGAGATTTGTATGACTTTCATGACATTGGCTTCTTCACAGGCATGAAATAAAGCAACGGGCGTTTGATAATGCAGAGTTGTAAATGTCTGATTTCCTGTTTCAACGATTATGCCAACACAATTAATTACAATATCAATTTCCTTTAAATGGGGTAACCAGGCATCTAGTGTTGTCATTTGATTAAAGTCGAAGCCATTGCTTCGAGTGACTGTTTTGACGTGATGTCCGGCAGTCTGTAATGCTTTTAAAAGATGTTGGCCAATAAATCCACTAGCACCAGTAAGTAAGATTTTCATATGGTTTTGTCCTTACCTGATTGTTTAATTTGGCGGTCAACGGGGATATACATTTTTCTGCCAATGAAGATTAGTCCGATCAGAAGGCCGGTAAGTGCGGCAATAAAAGCAGCACGAAGATCACTGAACATGTCACCTTTATGGGTACTGTTTATGAGTAGCACCAGTAAGAGTGGTGAAATCAACATCATGGTGCGTGTGTAGGCAAGCCAGAAATTAGCCTGCTTTTCAGTCGGGCATAAATCTAATAGTGCTGATTTTAGGGAGGGTGCTATCAGCAGCATGATGGTGATACTGGTTATCACGCTGATGACGGCTTCTATAAGTAGTAGTGTTAATTCGTTCATTGTATGAGCTCCTTATGTGATTTTGTATTTTCAGCATAAGGTTTGACTCACGTTATAACTTCCGAATTGATAGATCAGAACTAAATTTCTGTTCCAAAATGATCATTTTGTAGCTGTTTCTGTGGCAATTTTGCGGAATTTGCCGGGTGTCATATCGGTAATTTCACGAAATGCATCATAAAAGTTGGATTGTGAGGTGAAACCAACACTCATTCCGACAGATAATACTGATGCAGAAGGTTCGGCTAATAACATGACCTTTGCTGCTTCAACTCTCTGTTCACGTACATAGCGTGAAAAACCTTTTCCCAGTCGGGTGTTAATAAGTTCTGATAATTGATGGCTAGATAAGCCTATACGACTAGCAAGTGTTAGTAGATCTAACTCAGGATCATCATAGATTTTGTCCTGAGACATCAAAGTTGATAGTTTGTTTAGAGTTGCCTCACAATCCACATTAGAAAGCGTTGTAGTGGCATATGTCTCAAAAGCGGCTTCTACAATTTTTGCTGGTAATTTTGGTGTCAGGTTAATTAGCAGATTAATCAAAATAAATGCACTGCCTATGGCACTTGCATAGAGACTAAAAAATAATTTTTCATCCAAAATCGGCAGACTCAAGCCCATAATTAAAACTGCTAGCGCTATTAGAAATGTTGTTCCAAGAACAGTGATCTCTAGATGAAATCGACTGCGTTGTTCACGTAATGCGTAAAGACTATTCATTAGCCATAATAAATAACCGGCACCAACTGCGAATGCGAGAGGTAGAGCTATCGATGAGGGTAACCAGGGCGCAGCCACCACTGGTAAAGCATGAAATAATTGTGAAATATGGAAATGACCAGTGCCCTTTAGTAATGGTCTGCTGAATAAATAAAATGTCGGTGCTACAGCAAAGAGTAACATTTGATATAGCCCGCTATGGATGAAGCGGGTTTCGTCTTGTAGATATATATAGTGGCTAAGTTGTAACCCAGCTAGTGTCAAAACTAGCACTATACCCATGTAACGAGCTTGAGTCTGTTCGGGGTAATTATTGGGGTTAAAATGGGAAAGAGCTAATATCAAAGCACTAAATATTGAGAATCCACTTAAAAGTGAGGCGATTGTGAGCACTAAAGGGTTTCCTGTTCAATATGATTTATTTTGGGAAGAATTATACTCGGAGTCAACCAGGCAAATGAAATCGTATAAAAATAGTTTGCTAAGATTATCTGTTTTGATTGAAAGCAGCTATCAGTTTTTAAAGTAATATTTTCTGCTACCAGTTTTGCACCACATTGAGGTTTGGTGAGGCTGATTTAGACTGGTTGAGGCAGGTTTTAGGTATTTGCAGGTACAAGTAATCGTAGACACCCATTA
>WTAX01000391.1 GCA_013139395.1 Gammaproteobacteria bacterium
GGACTAAGAAATGCCGTTAAAATATCAATTTTTATGTGTCGATTCTGCTCAGAAACCAGTGCAGCACCCATAAAAATAATAAATAATATCAGATGTCTGGAGATGACATCCATATGGGAAAAACCAGTATCAAAAAAATTGCGTGCAATGATCTGTATAATGGCTAAGATCAACAATAATAATAAACTGCTGGCAGCGATTACCTTTTCAACGGTGATCAAGCCATGTTTAAGTTTAAAAATAATGTTTAGCCAGACAGGCATAAATTAAAGACTCTTTCCTCCGGGACAATAGCCCGGCTTTATTGTTTAGCTCGAAATTCATTGAGCATTGTTTTTGTACGGGTAAACATTTTTTCTGAAATATAATCCGATTTTATTAACTCAGCAGCGGCTTTATCACGAATGGCTAACAGGTCTTGTTTTTCCTGTTCATTCCAATCCCATAAAAACTGAATACCGCTTTCTTTCAGCAAAGAAATACTTTGTATGTTGTCACGGCGAGTAATAGTATTAATGGTATCACCCGTTTCTTTGCCTGTCGTTTTTAGTAATTGCTGCAGATCATCAGGTAGTTTTTTGAAAAATTGATTACTGACGACCAGACTGCCGATGGCATTAGTCATAGAAACATTGGTCGCATAGGATAATTTAGTATGCCACTGCATAGTTAATGCACCAAATGCGGAATTATAAACGGTATCAATGCTGCCATGTCTTGCCGTGAGCTGAGTGTAGACGTCAATAATAGACAATGGCACAGGTGATACACCGGAGGCATCGGCAAATGCTTCACCTACGGGATCTCCCTGCCATAACCAGATGCGTCGAGTTTTAAGCTCTGCTAAAGAATTAATGGGTTTTTTGGAAAAGAAATGAATGCTGCCGATTTCCGGCCAGCCGAGCAACTCAAAGCCCTTAAAGCGGAAACCCGCTTCAATTTCAGGCATGAGTCGATCACGCACATAGTCTGACTCATCTGTGTTTTGGAATAAAAAAGGCATCTCAAGTACCCGGGCAGAAGAATAAATGCGACCTATTCCATAGCCGGTAAAAAAAGCACCCTGTAATTGACGGCTGCGGATTTTTCGTAAGACATCGGGCTCATCGCCCATTACACCGCCAGGGTAGATCTTAAACTTAAGACGGCCATTACTTTTTTTATACACATCTTCTGCCCAGCGATCGATTTCTTTCATCCAGGCGGTATCATGCGGCACCAGAGTGGCAAATTTCAGGGTATACTGCTCTTTTGCATAGGCATTAGATGTAAGACAAACTGTTGTTATGAATAATAGAACACCAGCAAATAGTGTGGTATAAAATCTTTTTAAAACCATTGTTCTTCCTTTTCCAGCAAGAGGGAAGCTTTCTTTTTGGATATTTGATTGATCAAAGCCTGTTCAGGATACAGTGTGTCACTGGCCTGTATAATATTATTTAATAACTGATTAAATGTTTGTTGATCAAAGCGTTGCCGTTCCAGATATTGTGCCCGCAGGAGATTAACAACCAGCAATTTATTTTGATTGGCACTGTTGGCCTGAGAAAAATGTTGTTCAGATAATTTATAGTTGCCGCCCAGCATCGGTGATTTACTACCATAATAAACGCCGAAGAATACATGGGCACCGCTCATATAATAATGTTCATCTAACTCCAGCACTCGCTGCATAAACATGACTGCTTTAGGTAATTGGGCCAGATTGCGGGCTTTATCACGATTTAAATCAATGGACTTGGCCCAGCACGATGATGCCCAGAATAAGGCAGGAACGGCATCCTTATCCAGTTTACTGATGCTCTCTTGTAAGTTATCTAATTCACCATTGATGATTTGCTCATTAATTCCATACTCCAATAAAATCTGTTGTGCGTGTTGATAACCACGCTCATAGAGCTTTGCTGCACGGATAGGATCTTCATCTTCAATAAAACCAAAAGCATAGCCGTAATAGGCCTGTGCGGCATAAAGCCGTAATGCTTCATTGCCTGGATCATTAATTAACATGCCTTCAATCAGGCTGATGTTTGCCGGTAATGCAGAACGAGCCAGTCCCAGATCGCTCTGCATATTCAGGGCGGTAAAGCCGCCTTCAATTAAAGGCATGGAAGCGCGGACGGTGAGTTGTGATATGGAGCAGGCACTTAATTGAGTCAGTGCACAGATTAAAAAGCCGATTTTTAAGTATTTTTTCATAGTTTGATAATCATGGTGTTTGTAATGTAATATCTAAGTACTTATTCAGGATAAGCATAGAATACAAGTATATTAGTATAAAGTAATAATAACTTGTTGTTTTTATAGATAAAATCATTAGTCTAGGATATGAAAGTCTGTGCTGTATTGCAATAGTTTATCTTGAATGAAGGTGAATTTGTCTTTTTTGCTCATTTAAAATAAAGTGATCAAGAAGAGTCTGGTTTTTACTATCTATTTGAATAATCTGGCAATGATGGCTGGTTTTTACAATATAAATGATTTTTACTGTACAGACAAAGGGTGATGTTACTTCAGTCGAGTCACCAGGCAGCATGATTGATACATCAAGACCATCGTGTCTTTTGTATAAATCAGCTTCTGTCACCTTAAATGACAAACCAACGGCACTAATATCAATTAATTTAGACTGATGATTTTCATGGTGAATGATTATTTCATCCAATGGTTTGATACGCACCCCATGGCGACGATCATCGGAAGCTAATTCAATGGTAATATCATTACTTGTCTTCTTTTTCCAGAACAAATTCTACCCTCCTGTTTTGTGCCCGACCCTGTTCAGTATCATTGCTGGCGATGGGGAAAAGATCAGAATATCCAGTGGCTGACATGCGACCCGGATTAATGCCTTGCTCAATAAAAAATCTCAGTACAGTGGTTGCTCTCACGGCAGAAAGCTCCCAGTTTGAAGGAAAGCGTGCTGTGGATATAGGAGTGTCATCAGTATAGCCTTTAATATCGATATTATAGTCTGCATATTTTTTAAAGAGAGCATAAATATCATCAAAAATGGGTAGCGCATCTTCAAAGAGTTCTACATCACCTGAGGGAAATAATATGGTGCCCTTAATGCGGATGATAATACGTTCGCCTTCTGTGTAGACGTAAACAAATTGCCCCAGACGCTGCTCCTGAATCATGGTTTTGATATCATTCACTAACTCATCTTTATCAGATTCTTT
>WTAX01000459.1 GCA_013139395.1 Gammaproteobacteria bacterium
AGGCATCATGGTTGCCATATCCCAGTGTCCAATCGAGGCCAGATGCTGTAATTGATAGATACGGTTAAATAAATTTTCTAACTGGCTATAACTTGTGTTGCTCATTGTGATTAAAATCCTTTAAAAACAGGTATAGGTGGTAATATTACCAGGATACTACTTTCTTATAACATTGGGATACGGAAGCAATAGCTCAATGGATTTTACCAATAGCCCGGCTTTTTTCCGCTTTAATGAGAGAGAATAGAACAGCATATTTTGATCGGATGTTAATTTGAAATATACACTCAGGTTTTACAGATTACTTTGCCCGCTTATCACAGATCTCATTAAAGCTATATGGTTTGGGGGTATATTCAAAATTCAAATCGACACTACAAAAATTGGTATCGCTGAGGCAAATCCGACCAGTTTTCAACATCTGATAAAGCGGCAGCGCTGGTCAGCTTAACTTCAAACCGTCGAACTGATGTTTTTATTAAAGGAGACTTTAATTTTAGAGCCGCTCCTAATGTAAAAAGCCAAAACACTTTATCCGGCTCTTTAATTTTATTAGTACCTGTTTGTTCAATAGTCAGCTCAGCTCGCTTTTTTTGTTCGACAACTATTATTGGATAAAGATAATTAATTTCTTGTTGTGATTTAGAGACTGTCACCGCAATTGCCAGATAGCGGGCTTCTTTAATAACATGCTGCTCTATATTCTGTCGCTGCGAGGCAAACAGCTGCATGTGATAAAAACTTGCCTGACCATTTTCCAGATTTTCCCTGTATTGTTTAGTGCGCCCTGAAACCATGCCACTGACAGCAATCGTTAAATCGCTGTAATGAGAAACAGATGTGCCTTTGTAAGGAATACGAATAGATTCTTCTACAAAATACTGATCAGATTCTGCTAACGAATAATTTTTCTTTAATAAGCCAAGCTTTTGTTGTAAAAATAATTTCAACCAATGACTGCCTGAATGATCTACAGCAGGCAATAAGCTGAAAGCACCAATACCCACCTCTTCAATTGCTCTTTGATAAGGATTTTCCCGGGTAGTTTGATCATAAAAACCAGGGTATAAAGCATAGGCTCCAAACACAGGTCTTGTTTTTTCAGACAGTTTTGAGATTGGCTGGTAATGATGAATCAAGGCATCCCGATAACGATGTAGTTGATTAATCGCATCATCAGGCACTAAGTCCTGCTCTTCATCTTTATCAATACGATATTTTGCATCAAACAACCAGATTACTTTAGTGTTAGAGCCTGAACCGTCAGCAAAAACAGCCTCTAATAAAATGTCAGGCTTTTGAGTGGTTGTCCATGTTTTAACCGGGTTACCATCTTTCTTAAATTCACGTTCATGTGCCAGAGTTAATTTAATACCATCTTCTCTTGTAAAACAAAAAGCGCCAGCAATACCGTCATTCATCGAAACTTCTAAGCCATTTTTTCTCAGGAGTGCTTTTTGATTAAACACTTCTTTAAAACCTAATGACAATAAAATACGTCTAAATTCAAGAAAACACCAGACCTCATATAATTCTGCTACATTTCTCAAAGACAAACTGCTGTCATCACCCAGCAGCTCTAAATACAGCTTTAACTCCTGCCACACACGATAGACTTTTGCATAACCCATTTTTTGCTGCAGCACTAATGACTCTTTGCTTAAGCCGGAAAATTCTCCCACTTCCTTAAATAAGGCATGGCGCTGAAATTTTCTTATAGAAGACTGCCAGCTATTTAGTGTTTGAAAAAAACTATCGGATAAGCGCTGAACATCGGGTGCTTTCTGGTTTTGTTTTGCTATAAGAACAACTCTAGCCAGTTTATCAATACTTATTTTTATCACCGCTTTGATAAAGCGATTTTCCGGTGTATCAACACTGAGTCTTTTCTTCTGCACAATAAAGCGCTTATTTGACAAGCTTTCAGATTGAGCCTGTTTAACCGACATTTCCAGCTTAGGGCTTAGTTTACCCTTGAGCTTCTCAGCTTTTAATGCTGTACTTTCATTAATCAGACGACTATGAGGCGCATTAACAATATGCTTTAAGCCTTTTTCAAACTCTTTACGTAAACTTTCAAATTGAGCCAGCCATAATAATAAAAATTGCGGATGAGGTTTTTTAACTGCTGAAAACTGCTGTTGTGTTTTTTCTGCTAAGGCAAAGCGCCATAGAGGATAGTGTTGATCAATCACAGTATTCATATGATCAACATCAGAAGACATATCAATTTTGGTCGGCAGGACTTCAAAGGCAATTGCCTGTGTATATTCTTTATGATTAAACTCATACTGCAGTTCAATACGAAACCAACCTATATCATTGGCGGTATTAATGCTTGCTCTAATAGAATGACTTCTCGGACTATAATGAAAAGCCTCTTCAATGCTTCTTAAACGATGCAGTACTTTTGGTATTTTGTGTGTGAAAGCATTTTTTAACGAGTCATCAAAAACAAATTCAATATCATACAGTTTGTTTTCAAAAAACAGGGTGTCATCACATAGATAAGTTTTTAATAATTCATTTGAAGGCTGAATCTCAACAGCGGGGTGAAAACAGATTAGCGAATTTTTTACCGGCTTTTTCCTGACATCCATTGTCTGAACATATCGCTGCTGACTGGCATCAATCGTTTTAGCCCATATTACACATTCAAAGTGTAATGTTTTAATGGCAACTAATTCAGGCATTAAAAAATATCCTAAGGCCAGTAACTGGTAAAGGTATTTACGTCAAGACGATTTTTCATCCACAACAGTTTAGCTTTAGAACGACAAGCGATATCATCAATGGCTGAGCCATCTATTTTTTCACGATAAAAATCTAAGCGTGTGTCATTCCAGATCTCATTCA
>WTAX01000392.1 GCA_013139395.1 Gammaproteobacteria bacterium
TTGATCGTTTCAGAACGCGTATGGACAATCTGTCAAAACACATTCAGCAGGCGAATAAAGATGTTGAAGATGTGCATATTTCTGCCACCAAGATTAGTAGTCGCTTTGAAAAAATAGAAAAGGTAGAACTCAAAGAAGAAGACGTTGAACTTTTAGAAGCTGATTCTAACAGTTAGTGAATAGTGAAAGGCCAAAGTACAAAAGACTAATGGCTAAAGACCAACAACAGAAGACTTTTTTATCATGACGCAATCATTTTCTCCGGCATCACGTGCAATCATGGTCAGTGCTGCACTGGTTATTGTTATCGCTGGCATGAAATATGCCGCACCTTTACTGGTACCGTTTTTGCTCTCTGCTTTTATAGCAGTCATCAGCTTTCCATTAATGAGCCTGCTGCAGCAAAAAGGTCTGCCTAAAGGTCTGGCTCTTACGCTGGTTATGTTGCTAGTGGTCTTTATTGGTGTGGGTTTGACGTTTCTAGTCGGCAGCTCGATATCAGATTTTAGCCAGACATTACCGGGGTACCAGCAGCGAATAACGGCTGAGTGGGGTCAGCTGATACGTTGGCTGAATGAGCATGGTATCTCTGTCGCTGATAGCATAAAAGAGGTGGCGGACCCGGCAGCTGCTTTAGGCCTGGTGTCATCAATTTTAAAAGGTTTTGGCAGTGTTCTAACGAACTCGTTTTTGATTATTTTAACGGTGGTCTTTATCCTGATCGAAGCTGCAGGATTTACGCAGAAGTTTATAAGTTTAAACGATACCGGTTCAGAACCTTCACAGTCTGGTGAGCAGATGTTCTCACAGGTGTTCGTCGATAAGTTGCGTAGTTATATGAGTATGAAGACCATTATCAGCATGGCGACTGGGGTTATCATTGCTGTGGCCATGTGGCTGATTGGTCTTGACTATCCGGTGTTATGGGGCGTGCTTGCCTTTATGCTCAATTTTGTTCCCAATATAGGTTCGATAATTGCGGCGGTGCCTGCCGTGATGTTGGCCCTTGTGCAGCTGGGTTTTACTTCTGCTGTGCTGGTGGCTGCAGTTTATGTAGCGGTAAACGTTATGATCGGCAGTATTATTGAGCCAAAATATATGGGCAAAGGCCTGGGCCTGTCTACCCTGGTGGTGGTTGTCTCCCTGGTTTTCTGGGGCTGGGTATTAGGGCCGGTTGGTATGTTATTGTCGGTGCCGCTCACCATCACTGTCAAATTAGCGCTGGATAGCAAGCCTGAAACACAGTGGCTGGGACATTTGTTAGGGCCGGTTGAAGACTAGCTAATCTTTTTTCTCCATGATGGTATTGGTAAAGCTGTTTTAAAATTCTTCCATTTCTATGAAAGCAATAGCAATGCCCTTGCTGGTATGACGTACGATTAAGCCATCTTTTTCTGTTTCTTCAAGATTATTCAATGGGTTTTTAAAGTGCAGGTTGACCATTTCTCCCATAATGTAGTGGTCAGCATTCTTTAACAGTAAAAACAGTCCTCCCTCACTCACATTACGTGTAGTAACGGTGCGTGCTGTATCCTCAAGGAAGCTAAGCTCAACTTCTATCTGTATTTCCTGACGTGGAAACTGACGTTTATCTGCAGACATAAAATACCTGTTTGAACTGAAAATAATAATTAGGAGAAATCTCCTTAATAATAGACTTAACATGGGAAAATACTAGATAATTTCCAGATTAATGTTAAATTGAAAATTATGCTTATAACCAACACATAAATACTTAATCTGATGAAATTTATAAACTGTGCTGCCTGTTTTTTAGCTTTATTCTTTTTTTCACTGTCATCTGTGTACGCCTCTGACCTGAATCGTGAAAAGCGTATGGCAGATGAGATAGTTGATGCCATACTTGATGGTGAGGCGGTTTTTTTAAAGGCAAATGACCATGAGTTTCTAAGCATTTATACCGAAGCCGATGAATCCGCTGAAGCGGTCAGGGGTACTGCCATTATCTTGCATGGCCGCGGATTTCACCCGGACTGGCAGGATGCGATTAATCCGCTGCGAGTAGGTCTGGCTGAGTCAGGCTGGAACACGCTTTCGGTACAAATGCCGGTATTAGAAAAACAGGCAAAATACTATGATTATTTGCCATTGTTTGCTGAAGCTATTCCCAGAATCGAAGCGGCAATTGCTTTTGCCCGTGAGCAGTTGAAAGAAAATAATGGCAACAATAAAGTAGTGCTGATCGGGCATAGCTGCGGTGCTCATATGGCTATGGCGTGGGCGGATGTTGAATCATTTGAATCGATTGATGCTTATGTCGGCATCGGCATGGGTGCGACTGATTATAAACAGCCAATGAAACATCCGTTTCCATTGGACAAAATTAAAGTCCCCGTACTGGATGTGTATGCAGAAAATGATTACCCGGCCGTTTTAAAAATGGCTAAGGAGCGTCTTCGTTTAATTAAAATGGCCAATAACAAAAAATCCAGTCAGGTAGTTGTTAACGGTGCCGGGCATTATTATGTTGATAAAGGTGAAGAGTTAACGCAGGTGATTAATCAATGGTTGCAGTCTTTATAGATAAGGTAGAGTTGAAACATGGGCGATAAGAAAGCTACCGGGCAATTTGAGTTGCTGACGCAGAAACGTTTTTTACCCTTTTTTGTGACCCAGTTTTTTGGTG
>WTAX01000438.1 GCA_013139395.1 Gammaproteobacteria bacterium
CGCTGCAAACTGCATTTATCATTATCTGTTACAGGCGCTGCTAATGGTGCCATTGGTGTATCACAAATGAGTTTTAAAAAATTCTCATAGGCACTATTTTGCTGCTCTTTTAAAGAAAGAGGTAAAACCCCAGGCATGGTATTATTCATTATTTACACTGCATGATATTGCTAATAATGCTATTATCTTAATCCTTATTTTTCATGAAAAGAAGAGATAACAAGCAATGGCTACTTATGCTATTGGTGATATTCAGGGTTGTTTGGATAACCTCGAAACATTACTGGAAAAAATTGCCTTTAAACCTGAAAAAGATACACTCTGGTTTACCGGCGATCTGGTTAACCGGGGAGATAAATCCCTGGAAACCCTGCGCTTTATAAAAAATCTGAGTGACAGTGCAATCTCTGTACTAGGCAACCATGATCTGACTTTATTAGCCCTCTGTGAGGGTAATACAAAGGTCAACAACCATACGTTGGATGCTATTCTTGACGCACCCGATCATGATGAGCTGATCCACTGGCTGCGTCATCGGCCGCTATTACATCATGATAGTGGCTTAGGATATACTATGGTTCATGCCGGTTTACCGCCACAATGGGATTTAGCCACCGCGCAGTCTTGTGCCCATGAATTAGAAGCTGTGTTGCAAGGCAGTGAGTACTCTGGTTTTATGGCTAATATGTTTGGTAATGAACCAACAAAATGGGATGCTGAACTCAAAGGTTGGGATAGATTGCGCTTTATTACTAACTGCTTTACCCGAATGCGTTATTGTACACCAAAGGGTAAGCTTAATTTTAAAGATAAAGGCCCCATTGGCAGCCAGAAAGAAGGCTATATTCCCTGGTATGAGGTTGCTGATAGAAAAAACACTGAGTTAAAAATTATTATTGGTCATTGGTCTACCTTATTTGGTCATACAAACACAGCCAATATCTTTGCCATTGATACCGGCTGTCTCTGGGGTGAATCATTAACTGCAATGCAGCTGGATACAGCTGAACCGGAATTTTATCAAATAAAATGTAAGAAACCTTCTTAAGAATCTCAGAAATAGAAATATTGAGCAAAAACAATTATAATTGCTTACTGTTTAAATATTGGAGAGACCATGACAAGACTAAGAGAAATGGTGATTGACAGCACCACTGCCCATAGCGATAAGCAAAAGACATACGATAAAGCAATGGTATTTATTACAATTGCAGTCTATCTACTGACAGCCGGTACTTTAATGGAATATGTCAGTATACCGACTTTATTAAAGATCCTTGGTTTTATGTTATGTGGTCAGGCCTTTTATTTTCTATGGAAAAGCAATAGCTTTTCACATCATTAAACGGCATAAAATGACTATCAATATTTTCCCATTCACTCGAATTAGTGATTATCGATGGTGATAAATACTGAATCGATAATGATGGGGATTATCATTATCAGGTTCATGCTCTTCAGTAAAACGTTCCTGCCAATATTCAAAATTAATTTCCGGGAACCATGCATCACCTGCAAACTGACCTTTTACTAAGGTCAAATACAGGCGGTCAGCTCTATCAAGCACCTGCGTATAGAGCATGGCACCGCCAATAAACATCAATTCATCATGACCTTGCTTATTTGCGTAGTTTATTGCCTGATCAACTGACGTACAAATAATCGCATCGGTAATGACTTCATTTTTTTTGTTTTTTGCCTGATAGTTTTCATCACGGGTAATAATAATATTATCTCGCCCGGGCAAAGGTTTAAATGGCAGTGATTCCCAGGTTTTACGCCCCATAACAATAGGTTTATTGAGCGTATTTTTTTTAAACCATGCTAAATCGGCCGGGAGTTTCCAGGGTAATTTATTATCAATACCAATAACTCTGTTTTCTGCCATAGCGGCAATTAATGAAATTTTCAAAAAAACTCTCCTTTAAATCTTAACCATTACAACTGGCCGCTGCTTTTTATGTCAAGATAACGGTTAACCAACCTAACTGCCAGTTTATCAGGTGTTACATCTAAATAGTTGACGCCACGTGCATTTAAATTATCAAACATTTTTTGGCGCTGGCTCTGATAATCACAACTTGAAGCCAGTAATAAGGCATCAGAAAAATCAACAATGGGCGCCAGCATGGCTTGTTCTAAGGCCTGTTCTTTTAAACTGGCCAGAATGACCAGATGCTTACGTTGCAATAATTGCAAAGCATTCATTAAATCATGACTATCTTCATCACGTAAATTAGTGAGCACGATAATCAATGCCCGTTTTTTCTGCCTGAGCAATAATTGTGTCACACCCTGAGTATAGTCCGGAGTGACGGCACTGGCATGAAGGTCATAAACATTATTAAGCAATGACTGAATAGTTGCCATACCCTTTTTGGCAGGCAGCCAGCGTTGTGTGTTTTTATCATCCGCCGTGGCAAATGTGCTGAAGCCAATGGCATCACCTTGATGAAGAGCCACATAAGATAGCAGCAGCATGGCATTTAGACTATGATCAAAATGAGAGAGTTCACCATCATGAGACAGCATTCTACGCCCGCAATCCAATAAAAATAAGATCTCCTGATCCTTTTCATCCTGATATTCTCTGGAAATCAGCTTCCTCAAGCGTGAAGTGGCTTTCCAGTCGATCTGCTTTAAGGAATCGCCCTCACGATATTCACGCAGCTGATGAAAGTCCATACCTTCACCACGGCGACGAATCTTCCTGATACCTAACTGACTCAGATGATTTTCTGTTGCCAGCAGAGCATACTGACTGATGGCGGCAAAATTAGGATAAATCATAGTTGCTGAGTGCACATTGAGAAAGTGATTTTTTAACCAGAACGACCAGGGCGACTGAATTAAACATTGCACACGGGTAAATTGCTCATTACCTCTTTTTAGTGGTTTGATCTGATATTGCAACGTCATCCATTGACCAGACTGAATAGATATTTTTTGTGGTAAACCACGATATTCACAATTCACCGGATAGCAATCAAAAACATCAAGCCGTAAGTTGTTTGTTGAAAAACGGCCTGATTCATAATGCAGCGTCAGTTTTATATCATGCCAAAGCCCCAGAGACATTTTTCCCGGCGCATCTCTCTCGGCCCATAATGCTTTGATTGCGTAGAGTTGTAATAAATCCCATAACAACGCAATAGCGAAAAGACTCAGTGCAGCACTCCAAAGCCATAGCAGTTCAGACCAGATAGCGGAAAAGGCTCCTAACAGGATCAAAATAATCAGGAATAGAAAAATATTTTTTCCCGGTTTAAGGCTATAAAAAAGCGACTGAGCACTGTTTTTAATAAGATGTTTGATAAAAGTTACCACGATAAACAATCCATATCAGCTTCTGGGTGCTGCCACTTTATCGAGAATATTTTCCAACACTCGATCGATATGAATGCCTTCCAACTCCATTTCCGGTGATAACACAATACGATGCCGCATGGCTGGTAAGGTGATTTTTTTTACATCATCGGGGGTAATAAAATCACGACCATTAACCACTGCATACGCT
>WTAX01000041.1 GCA_013139395.1 Gammaproteobacteria bacterium
CAGTCAAAAAACAGGAAACCCCTGAAGAAAAAACAGCACCAATAGCCAGTGAAAGTGATCCATCACACATACAGGCAGATCCCATTAGCGATACGATTAGCTTTGATGATTTTGCTAAAATTGACCTGCGTATTGCCAAAATCATTAAGGCAGAGCATGTTGAAAAGGCTGATAAACTACTGCAATTGACTCTGGATTTGGGCGGCGAAACCCGCAATGTCTTTGCCGGCATTAAATCTGCCTATGCACCGGAAGATTTAGAAGGTAAACTCACTGTCATGGTGGCCAATTTAGCCCCTCGAAAGATGCGTTTTGGTATTTCCGAAGGCATGGTTCTGGCGGCAGGCCCCGGCGGTGAAGATTTATGGATACTCAATCCCGAAGGTGATCAGAGCAATGGCGCTCAACCCGGGATGAAAGTGAAGTAAAATATAATATGCCCACAGTAATAAAGATTGGTCCTTTTCGTTTCTTCTTTTATAGTAACGAAAATGGTGAACCGGCACACATTCATATCCAAAGGGAACGAATGTTAGCAAAATTTTGGTTAAAGCCTGTAGCCTTAGCCAGCTCAACAAGATTCTCTTCCAAAGAGTTGAGAAAACTTGAGTCATTAGTTATTGAGCATAGAGAAAAATTTTTGGAGGCCTGGAATGAACACCTTGGCAGTTGAGTTACACCCACAAGCACAAACATTATCATGCACAGAAGAAAGTATTATTGTTGAATTAGTTGACGGACGAATTATTTCCGCACCTTTAGTCTGGTTTCCCAGACTTTCTCAGGCAACTAAAAAACAGCTTGAGAACTGGGAATTATTAGGTGATGGTGAGGGAATTCATTGGCCGGAAATAGATGAAGATCTTAGTGTTTTGGGTTTACTTACGGGTACTCATTAAAATCTTTTTAACAACATACAAACTTATTAACATATCAACCTAATAACTTAACAACATACGACTATTATTATATGGGCGAATATTTTTTACTCTTAATTTCCACTATCCTGGTGAACAACTTTGTTCTGGTTAAATTCCTGGGACTATGTCCCTTTATGGGTTCATCAAGAAAATTGGAAGTGGCTACCGGCATGGCTCTGGCAACCACCTTTGTGCTGACCCTGTCTTCTGCATCAAGCTATCTGGTCAATCACTATATTCTGCTGCCGCTGGAGATTGAATACCTCAGAACCATTGCCTTTATTCTGGTCATTGCGGCAGTTGTCAACTTCACCGAAATGGTGGTTCATAAAACCAGCCCGATGCTCTATCAGGTACTGGGTATGTTTTTACCACTGATCACCACTAATTGTGCTGTACTGGGTGTTGCATTACTGAATGTACAAACCGGCTATGGTTTCTTTGAATCCATTTTATTTGGTTTTGGCGCCGCCATTGGCTTTTCTCTTGTGATGGTATTATTTGCATCCATTCGTGAGCGCCTTGCCGCTGCCGATGTACCAGAGATTTTTCAGGGTGCTCCTATTGGCTTAATTACAGCAGGTCTGATGTCAATTGCATTTTTAGGGTTTGCCGGTCTGGATAAGGGGTTAAATTAATGCTCTCTGGTATCCTGGCATTTATTGCTCTGGCTTCTTTCTTTGGCCTGGTTTTAGGACTTGCTGCTGTTGTATTTAAAGTAGAATCCAGTCCCGTTGTTGATAAAATTGATGCATTGCTGCCGCAAACTCAATGTGGGCAATGCTCTTTTGCCGGTTGTCATCCTTATGCTGAAGCCATTGCTGCCGGTGAAGCACCGATTAACCTCTGCCCTCCAGGTGGTGACAACTTAATACAATCACTGGCTAATCTGCTTGATGTTGAAGTACTGCCGATGGATGCCGATGAAGATACCAATCAGGGACCGATGGTTGCTGTTATTATTGAAGATACCTGTATCGGCTGTACCCTGTGTATTCAGGCCTGCCCGGTTGATGCTATTTTGGGTGCCGCCAAACAAATGCATACCGTTATCGAAAGTGAATGTACCGGCTGTGAGCTTTGTTTAGCACCCTGTCCGGTTGACTGCATTGAAATGATCCCGGTCCAGCAAACGGTTAAAAACTGGCGCTGGCCGGCACCACAATATAATGCCAATAATCAAACAGCTGAAACTATTTTCACCACACTTGAGCATGTTCTGGCGGAGAATGCCAAACCATGAAGCAGCCCATTAAAAATAGTCAAACGCAGCAATCCATAGCTGGGTCAATTAAAGCCGGTTTGTACAAGTTATGGTCATTTCCCGGCGGCATTAAACTGCCAGGCAATAAATCTCAATCAAATCATCAGCCCATTACCAGCGCAAAAACAGCTCGTCAGTTAGTGATTCCTTTAACTCAACATATAGGTCAGGCGGCTGAACCTGTCGTTCAGGTGGGTGATAAAGTTCTCAAAGGACAAATTCTCGGTCATGCCCATGGTGTCATCAGTGCTCCGGTACATGCCTCTGGCTCCGGTGTTGTCAGTGCCATTGAAGAACGCCCGATTCCTCACCCTTCCGGTCTCTCTGCATTATGTGTCGTTATTGACACTGATGATTATGAGCAATGTGTAGAATACACACCGCTGATCAGAGAAAATAAAGTCAGTGAAGCTCAAGCCGGTGAAACCAGAGAGAACTCAGCAGATAAGCAAAGCATCTCTGATCTGAGCAATGAAGACATTAACTCACAAATCGCCGATGCCGGTATTGTGGGTTTAGGCGGTGCATTATTTCCTGCTGCGGCAAAGCTGCATACTGCTGAAAAAATGCATACTGAGACACTCATAATCAATGCCGCAGAATGTGAGCCTTATATCACCTGTGATGATGTCTTAATGCGTTATCGCCCGGAAGAAGTCATTCTGGGTATTTTATTAATTAAAAAAGTTGTCGGTGCTAAGAAGTGCCTGATTGGCATTGAAGATAATAAGCCAGAGGCTTACGAAGCATTATTAAATGCTATCAGCGGCTATACACACACCCATAAGACAACTCATACAGAACCTCAGATTGAGATTATTCCAGTACCGGCACGTTATCCTGCCGGTGGTGAAAAACAGTTAATTCAGGTACTTACAGGCAAAGAAGTCCCTTCTCGCGGCTTACCCATGGATATTGGTATCATCTGCCACAATGTGGCCACCGCAGCGTCAGTCTATCAGGCAGTTTATCGTGGTGAACCACTGATTACCAGAATTGTCACCATTACCGGCGGTGCCATTAAAGTACCGCAAAATATGGAAGTGCCCATAGGCACGCCTATTCGTGATGTACTCACTCAGGCGGGTCTCAATGAAGATAAAATAGAAAAAGTCATTATGGGCGGACCAATGATGGGCTTTGCTCTGCCGTCAATTGATATTCCCGTGACCAAGGCAACCAATTGTCTGCTGATTAGTGAAAAAGACGAGTTGGCTACTCCGCCGCCTGCTATGCCCTGCATCCGTTGTGCTCGTTGCTCAGACAGTTGTCCCATGTCTTTATTACCACAACAAATGTATTGGTATGCCAAATCCCGTGAGCTGGATAAGCTGCAGGAATACAATATTTTTGACTGTATTGAATGCGGCTGCTGTTCTTATGCCTGCCCCAGTAATATCCCGCTGGTTCAGTATTATCGTTATGCCAAAAATGAAATTACTAATGAAGCTGAGGAACGTAATAAAGCCGATCTCGCGCGTAAGCGCCATGAGTTCCGTGAGGAACGACTGGAAAAGGCAAAATTAGCCAAAGCCGAAGCGGCACGTCTGCGCAAAGAAAAACTGGCTAAGAAAAAAGCCTTAGATGCAGAAAAAGCGAAGCAGGAAGAAGCTGAAGGAACCTCATCTGATGCTAAAAGTGATAGCAAAGTCAGTGAAAAATCTACTGACAGCGTCGATCTGATCCAGGAAGCCATAGCTCGCGCCAAAATCAAAAAGGCTCAGCAGCAATCCCAAAGAAAAAATACTGAAAACCTCACCGAGGATCAGCAAAAACAAATTAACGAAGCCAATGAACGACGCAGAAAAAAAAGTCAAACTGAGTAAGGATCATGAACGATCCTCAATACCACAGGAATAAATAACAGCATTATGTTTTTAGCCCAGAGTTCACCTTATTTACAACCAGGCCTGAACGTATCAAAAATGATGCGTGTCGTCACTCTATTGATGGTGCCCGGCATATTAACAGCCACCTATGTCTTTGGTTATGGTGTTCTGATCAATATTTTGCTGGCAATTGTGTTTGCCCTGTCATTTGAAGCGATTATCCTCTATCTGAGAAAGCGCCCGGTTAAAGTCTATATTAATGATAATAGTGCCTTACTCACTGCGGTGATCATCGGTGTCGCAATCCCACCGCTAGCGCCCTGGTGGCTCACCTTTGTCGGTGTTTTTTTTGCCATTGTAGTCGCCAAACAACTGTATGGCGGGATTGGTTATAACACCTTTAACCCGGCGATGGTGGCCTATGCAATTTTACTGATATCCTTTCCTGCACAGATGACCACCTACTGGCAAACACCGGCAATGTTGCTCTCTCAGGTGGACGGACAGACATTAAGTTTATTAGAAACAGTCCAGTTTCAATTATTTTCTCAGCTTCCTGCTAATGTAACAATGGATGCACTTACCTCTGCATCGCCGCTAGGCATTGTGCGTACATCGGTATTAAGCGGAGCAGCGACTATTGCTGAAATTGATGCTCAGGGCAATGCCTTTGGTGTCTTTGGCGGTATTGGTACAGAATGGGTTAATCTGGCCTTTTTAGCCGGCGGCTTATTCATGCTGCGCAAGGGTCTGATCAGCTGGCATATCCCTATTTCTTTACTCGCCATGCTGGGCTTTTTATCACTATTATTCGGCAGTTTTGAGCTGGACAGCAACCCGTCACCCATGTTCCACCTGTTTTCCGGCGCAACCATGCTGGGGGCATTTTTTATCGCCACCGATCCGGTTACTGCAGCCACTACTCCTAAAGGTCGTATTTTTTATGGCGCTGGAATAGGTGCCTTAATTTATATCATTCGCACCTGGGGCGGCTACCCTGATGCCATTGCTTTTTCGGTGTTACTGATGAATATGTGTGTACCCCTGCTTGACTATTATACTCAGCCTCGTGTCTACGGCCACAAAGTTGAAAATAATGATCAGGAGCAGTCATGAAGACATCACTATTACGCAATATGTTGATTAGTGCGGCATTACTGGCAGCCTTTGGCGGATTAGGTACTGCGCTGGTCATGTTCACTTTTGAAGCCACCAAAGACAAAATTGAGGCCAGTGAAAAAGCTAATCTGCTGCGTAATTTGAATAATATTATTCCACCAGAGAGCTATAATAATAATCTACTGGACAACAAACTCCTGGTGCCTGCCAGCTCTAAATTAGGCCAGACAGAACCCACGACCATTTATCAAGCCTGGCAAGGGGAAACCCCAGTTGCAGTCGCTTTTTCTATTATCAGCAATGAAGGCTATAGTGGTGAAATTAAACTGCTGATAGCGATTAAAGCTAATGGCCATATTTCCGGTGTACGAGTTATCAGTCATAAAGAAACACCCGGGCTGGGGGATAAAATTGAGATAGCTAAGAATGACTGGATTTTAGGTTTTAATGACAAACATCTGATCGAGTCGGTGACCGCTCCCTGGAAAGTCAAAAAAGACGGCGGCAGCTTCGATCAATTTACCGGAGCCACCATTACTCCACGCGCTGTTGTTAATGCCGTTTTTAAAGCACTGGATTATTACAACCATAACAACAACAAACTATTTCTTAATCAGGCCAAATACGATGAATTGTACGGCACGACTGATAAGCTGAGAAAACCTTATGGAAAACACTGAAACCCAAACAGACATTCTAATGGAAACTCAAGTAGAAACCGAGTCAAAATCATCATTGCTTGAAGAATATGCACCCATTGCAAAAGATGGTTTGTGGACTAATAATGCCGTTTTTGCGCAAATGCTGGGACTCTGTCCTTTACTGGCTGTGTCAAACTCTGTGGTCAATGCACTGGGCTTAGGTATTGCCACGATAATGGTCATGATCCTGTCTAATGTGTCAGTCTCATTAATTCGCAATATCGTGCGCCCTGAAATTCGCCTGCCGGTTTTTGTGGTTATTATTGCCTCTGCCGTAACAACTATTGAATTAATTATTCATGCCTGGTTTCATGAGCTCTATCTGGTATTAGGTATTTTTATCCCGCTGATTGTGACCAACTGTGCCATTATTGCCCGCGCTGAAGCATTTGCTTCAAAGAATACATTGGGCAAATCCTTTTTTGACGGTCTGATGATGGGTCTGGGCTTCGCCCTGGTGCTTGTGACTCTCGGTGCCCTGCGTGAAATCATCGGCATGGGTACTTTATTTGCTAATGCCCACATCATGTTTGGTGAGGGGATGCAATGGCTGACTATTGAGGTTTTTTCAGATTATGAAGGATTTTTATTGGCAATCTTACCCCCCGGAGCCTTTATAGGACTGGCTTTTCTATTAGCAGCACGAAATCTTTATGAGAAAAAAAGAAAAGACAAAGAGAAGCAGAAAAAGCAGCAGGAAACTTTACTTCTTAACCCAAGCGCTTGAAGCATCTGCTGTATAAGGGGATTAGCGTTAAGCGTTAAGCGTTAAGCGTTAAGCGTTAAGCGTTAAGAAAAGGTAATATAAAAAGTCAAAATGAATAAAGCAAAACGTATTGAGATATTTTCCCGCCTGCGCGATGATAATCCTCACCCTACCACTGAACTTAATTTTAGCAATCCATTTGAATTACTCATCGCTGTTATTTTGTCTGCTCAGGCAACGGATAAGGGTGTGAACAAAGCCACTGCTATACTCTACCCGGTCGCCAATACACCCGAAGCTATTTTTGCTCTGGGTGAAGACGGCTTAAAGGAATATATAAAAACCATCGGTTTGTACAATAGTAAAGGCAAAAATATTATAAAAACCTGCCGCATGTTAATTGATCTGCATAATAGTGAAGTACCGGATAATCGAGCATCATTAGAAGCATTACCCGGAGTGGGTCGTAAAACAGCCAATGTGGTGCTTAATACCGCCTTTGGCCACCCGACCATGGCAGTAGATACGCATATTTTCAGAGTAGCTAATCGTACTAAAATTGCTCATGGTAAAGATGTTATTGAGGTTGAAAAACGTCTGCTGCGACTGATACCTGATGAGTTTATGCTCGATGCCCATCACTGGTTAATTCTATTAGGACGCTATATCTGTACGGCCAGAAAGCCCAAATGCGGTGCTTGTCTTATTGAAGATTTGTGTGAATTTAAAAAGAAGATGTATGATTAGGGCATCATCATACCTCTAATCGTAAAGAACAATAGCGCGGCCATGATTCCAGACACAGGAACTGTAATCACCCAGGCAGCAACTATTCTATAAAGATGTGAACGTTTGACCAATTCAGTATTATAAACTTTTTTAAGCTGTTTACGTTCTTTTTTTGTTAAATTAGCCTTGGCTGATTTAATTTTCAGCTCATAAAGCATTTGACGTTTTTTCTCTAAGGCTGCTTTTTTGAACTCGAGTAAAAATGCTTCCACCTCTTCCGGATTATCACTTTCATGGTGATGTTTAATTTCTTCTACCATCGCACCATAACTTGTCTTCAGGTATTCACGTAGAAATCCCACGCCAAAAACACCGCCGACAGCGATATGAGTTGAGCTGACAGGCAAACCCAATTGAGAAGCAATAATCACCGTAATAGCTGCCGCCATTGCCACACAAAAAGCACGCATTTTATTCAATTCTGTAATTTCATAACCTACTGTCTTAATTAATTTCGGACCATAGAGTGCCAATCCTACAACAATACCAAAAGCACCAATCATCATAACCCATAAGGGTATTGCTGCTTTAGCGGCCACTTGACCACTGCTAAGTGCTTCATTAATTGCCGCAAGAGGACCCACTGCATTGGCCACATCATTAGCTCCATGAGCAAAGCTGAGCAATGCGGCAGAAAATATTAAAGGGAAGGTAAACAGAGAATTGACGCTTTCTTTATCGTTTGATAACTTATCAGCAGCTTTAATAATCAGGGGGTTTACAATAAAGAAAATAACAAGCGCAATAACTAACCCCGTACCAGCAGCGGTCAAAAAATCAACTTTCCATATTTTATTCAATCCCTTAAGAATTAAATAAGTAGAAAAAGCCCAGACCATAACGGCAATAAAAATAGGAACAACATTTTTTGCCGCCTGAAGCATATCGGTACGATAAGTAATAAAACGTTTAATCATATAGAGAAATGCAGCGGCAATCAGACCACCCAGCATAGGAGAAATCACCCAGCTTGCGGCAATAGCACCCATTTTGTCCCAATTTGCAATCCCTATTCCACCGGCAGCGATACCAGCACCCAATACACCACCGACAATTGAATGGCTTGTTGACACAGGTGCACCTAAAGCCGTAGCAATATTCAGCCAGATAGCACCTGCTAATAAGGCGGCCATCATCATCCAGACGAAGGTATCTCCACTAATTACACCACTAGGATCTATGATGCCTTTTTTAATTGTGCTTACCACGTCACCCCCGGCAATTAATGCACCGGCGGCCTCAAATGTAGCAGCAATCAGTATTGCGCCACCCATTGTCAAAGCCTTAGAGCCTACCGCTGGACCCACATTATTGGCTACATCATTGGCACCAATATTCATTGCCATATAGCCGCCAATCATGGCAGCTATAATCAATAAGGTGCTGTGACTATCTCCTACAGTATTTTGTGAGATTGCATAAAGCATAATACCGACAATAAATAACAGGGCGATACCAATACGAAAGAGTTCCTGACGTGACTGCTTAGTTGCATCATCTATATCATTAATATTTTGTAATTCCATAACTCATATTTCTTCTAAATTTTCAGGGAAACTCTTTCTTTATATAAGAACGATTAGAGAACCGTATAAAGATATATTCTCAGTGTGATTGTAATAAAACTGTGGTAAAAATGTAATATAAGAATACAATTTATTAACAAACACAGTTAAGCCCTTGCAAACATTAAAAAAAAAGTTAAGAATATCTGCCTTAATAATTGATAGATTCCAATGTAATCTTTAGAGGTAAGAAATGCTCTTCGGCCAAGATAGAAATCAACTGCGAAAAGTCTATTTTCAAAGCTGGCATAAGTTTAAAAATAAGCTGCCAATGGAACCGATGGAGTCACTGATTGCCAGTTTAATCAGTCAACATCCAGAGTATCATGATTTTTTTGATCAAATTGAGCAAAATCAGGATAAAGATTTCACTCCTGAAATGGGACAAACTAACCCTTTTTTACATTTAGGGATGCATATTTCCATTCAAGAGCAGCTGGGCACACAACGCCCTCCTGAAATTACCGGCTTATACCAGTCGTTATGTACAAAATTAGGTGATGCTCATGAAGCCGAGCATCAAATGATGGATTGTCTGGGTGAGATGCTCTGGAGCGCACAAAGAAATAACGAACAACCTAATGAAAATACCTATATAGAATGTGTAAAAAAACTGTTATAAATAGAGACATATATCTCAGGAGAAAAAAATGAAGCTCACCAGTGTATTACTTGCAGGAACTTTTCTAGTCATATCAAATAGTAGTTTTGCAGAATATTTCTGTATTTCTGATCAAGGCAAGCCCAAGCACTGTGATCAAGGTGACATTATATTGGTTAAACCCACTTTAGTGCCCAGAGTCTGTGACTTTGATGCAGAAATACTAAGAATGCCTAAAACAGATAAAACCGCTGAATACTTATGTCGTTACACGGGTACAATTTTAGCGATTAAAGAATTACAAAGTCGTCGCGCTCCAGTCAATCAAACCAATGGAATGCGTCCGCCACCAAAGAAAAAGAAAAACAATAAGATGTTTGATAGTATGCCATTCTTTAAATAAATATCACTATTCATCCTATTGTTAATAAAAAAACAGGCATAAGCCTGTTTTTTTATTAAAATATTCTTTTTTAGACATGCACTATAGTCTTACTCAATTTGTCTATTTTATATACCTGCCGTAGTCAGTAAATACAGCATCCAAACCAGTAGTAATACAGCCAGTATTGATGCCACTGCCACAATAGGAGACAGACAAGTCTTTTCAAAAAAACAGATAAGCTTAGGCACTTCCCTTCTCACTTTGCATCAATTAAAAAAATAATCTAAAGATTCACTATTAACTGTATAGAGTAGGGTATTTTAGCAAAGTATTATATAAGAGGTATCCCTAAATATTATGGGTATTTAGAATAATATTTAGGGGTTTTAAGGAATATAAAAGACTTTTTTAGACGTTTAAGACTATTTCAGACGTTTTTTTGCTGCAATTCGTAATCTCAGCGCATTCAGTTTGATAAAACCTTCTGCATCTTGTTGATTATAGGCTCCAGCATCGTCTTCAAAGGTCGCTATATTATCGTCATATAGACTATCAGTATTTGACTCACGACCAACAACGATAACATTACCTTTATACAGTTTTACACGGACCTGACCATTAACCACTTCCTGAGATTGATCAATCATGGTCTGCAGCATTTCACGCTCAGGTGACCACCAGTAACCATTATAGACAAGGCTGGCATATTTAGGCATCAGTTCATCTTTAAGGTGAGCAGCTTCACGATCCAGAGTAATGGATTCCATCGCACGATGTGCCTTAAGCATAATAGTGCCTGCTGGTGTTTCATAACAACCACGTGCTTTCATACCGACATAACGGTTTTCAACAATATCAGTACGGCCAATACCGTTTTCTCCACCAATTTTATTTAAGTATTCCATGATCGTTGCTGGTGACATTTCTTCACCATTAATGGCAACAATATCACCCTTAACATAGTCAAACTCCAGATAAGTTGGCTCATCAGGTGCTTTTTCTGGTGATACACTCCAAAGCCACATAGAGTCCTCTGGTTCTGCCCAGGGATCTTCGAGGATGTCGCCTTCATAGGAGATATGTAATAAATTAGCATCCATGGAATAAGGTGATTTTTTACCACGTGCTTTTTCAACTGCTATACCGTGCTTTTCAGCATATTCCATCAGCGTTTTACGCGAAGTCAGATCCCATTCACGCCAGGGGGCAATAATTTTTACATCCGGCTTAAGCGCATAAGCTCCTAATTCAAAACGAACCTGATCATTACCTTTACCCGTTGCACCGTGAGATATCGCATCAGCACCGGTTTCATTGGCAATTTCAATCAAACGCTTGGAGATCAGCGGGCGGGCAATTGAAGTACCCAATAGATACTCGCCTTCATAGATGGCATTAGCGCGGAACATGGGAAAAACAAAGTCGCGGGCAAATTCTTCACGCAGATCTTCAATATAAATTTCTTTGATTCCAGCAGCTTCTGCTTTAGCGCGTACAGGTTCAATTTCTTCACCCTGACCAACATCAGCTGTAAAAGTCACCACTTCACATTGATATTCGTCTTGCAGCCATTTGACAATTATTGAAGTATCCAGACCACCGGAATAGGCTAGAACCACCTTTTTCACGTCAGACATCGTGAATTTCTCCCACGTTCGTTATTAAAAGTATTTAAAAGAGGGCAATTATAGCGGATTCTTAGCGTCTAACCTACCGGGATTTAACTTTTTGGTTATGTTTATCGACTAAATGATCAAAATTAATGAAATTTGGCGCTGGTGGTTCATCATCTGGTATATCATAATCAGCAGAATCAGGTGATGCCTGAGGAATATTTTCTATTGCTTCAGATTCTTTTATCTTTGTTGCAGAATCATTTTGCTCCTGTTTTTTATCTATTTCAGGCTTTGTTTCTGTGCTGGAAGGACGATTAAAAATTGACCGTTCTGTTAATTGACGGCGACGTTCTGCTTTTCTTTCCGCTTCAATGGCTTTTCGTTCTTCTACTGTCGGCGGTGCTGTGGTGAGTAACTGAACATCTACTCGACGGTTTTTGGAACGTCCAATTGCCGTCTTATTCGTATGTACAGGCTCTCGTTCGCCATGATTAACAGCATAGATCATTTCAGCTTTAATACCGATAGATAATAAATATTTAACCACTGCCGCTGAGCGTCTTTGTGATAAATCATCATTAAAACGGCGTCTGCCCCGAGAATCAGCATGAGCCTCTACTTTAATTTGTAAAATACTGGGATCCATTTTTAAATAGCGAGGTATATTTTTCAAATCTTGCTTGGAACGTGTGGTTAAAATATCTTTATTGGTAGCAAAATAGAGTTTAAGGTTCTTAATCTCATCCAGATCAAAATCCAATAATGTTTTTTCACAAGCACGATATTCTGCCAATGCTTTGCGAAAATTTATGGGTGACAGCATAACGGCAATAATATCCCGACCATCTGCCATATCACGATAAATGACGGCCGGAGACATACCATTCTCAACCTGCTGCAGCATTCTCGAAGCATAGGGTGACTGAACAATCAGTGGATTATGACCACGTTCAAAAGCAAACTTGCCAATTTCAAAGACTTTATCGTCATGGCGCCATGCAGGTGGTTCTGACTGGAGGATAATTTTTACATCATCATCCATAACAGGTTCATCACTGAATAAGTCAAACTTTACTTTATGGCCTGACTTATGAATAAACTTGCCTTCACCATAAAAAGGAATTATTTGCGATAAGGTACATTCATATTGTTCTTTGGTACTGCTTTGCCACTGTGATTTTTCCATAGGCACAATATATTCCCGCTCAGCAGCAAGAGTAGTTGACGCAGAGATAGCAGTCAAAATACTGACAAATTGTATTAGTATGGGCACAATTTTATTCATGATAGTAAATCAAATGCAATATTTACGCCATATCACTGTTTTTGTCCATGGTTGAGGTTCTCAATATTTTACACACTTTTGTTAAATGTCAGGCAAACCACCTAAGCTGTCGTTCGGGTAAATTCTATTGAATACGATTGCGGGGTGTGCTGGATCGCCTGCCTGGGGACGCTGCAAGCACTTCCTTGTGACGCTTGATGAAAACATCCCTGTTTTCAGACACCCCATCCAGACGATCCAGAACACCCCACACTCTCTACAGCATTTATCCTCACTCGTGCTGTCCCAAAAGCAAAAGAAAAGGCAAAAGCCAAAGAAAAATCAAGAGAAAAAACTATAAATTCAGAAGGTTCCACTATTTTTGATCTTGATCTTGATTTTGCTTTTTAGCCTCTAAGAGAGAGAATGACGTAGAGTGATTTGGAGTACAGGGGGATGGTTCAGAGGGCTTTTCGAGGCAGGGATGCCGAGGGTGAGCGACACATGGATGTGCTTGAGCGTCCCTCTGAACCATC
>WTAX01000240.1 GCA_013139395.1 Gammaproteobacteria bacterium
AGTATATCTCGCCATCTTCTGGTAACTTCATTATCCCCTTTCGGTGAAAACTTAACGATGACATGAGCTGAAATATCGTAAGCGCTCAATAAACCACGTACTTCAAAAATAAAATTTTTTCCTCATAATATTTCAGACAATAATTATTATGGGAAAATACAATGAATCCAAATGAACCAGCCGAACTCAATCCATTTTGGCAATCTCATATTGATGCCTGGCAGAGTTCTGGTTTAAGCCAAGCGGCTTTCTGCAAAAAAAACGATCTGACTATTCACCGGTTTGGTTATTGGAAACGAAAGCTTCTTGATACGCCTTTGGCGGCTCCTGAACCCATTGGTTTTGTTGCACTGAATCCTGTTGTAGTGGCATCAACACTAGCTTTGCAATTGCCGAATCAATTACGCATTGAAGGAATTACTCCAGACAATCTTCATTTGACTAAACAGCTGGCTGAACTCTTCCAATGAAATCTGCCATACGTCCCTCAATGACATTGCCTCAGGTCTATCTTTACCTGAAGCCTGTTGATTTTAGAAAAAGTTTTAAAGGTCTATCGGCTATAGTGGAATGTGAATTGGGTCATAATCCCTTTGCAGGTCACCTGTATGCTTTTACTAATAAAAGACGCAATAAAATCAAATGTCTATTCTGGGAACAATCTGGTTTTGTGCTGTACTATAAAAGTCTGTCAGAGGAAAAATTCAAGTGGCCAAAATCTGAAAAAGAACTGATGAAGATCACTGGACAGCAAATAAACTGGCTGCTGGACGGATATGACATCAGCACCATGAAACCCCATAAAAAACTGCATTATGAGTCTGTTTTCTAAGGGCTTTTAGCTCCTAAATCTGGTATAATCTTGCCATGCAAAGCAAGCTGAAAAGTCCACAAAACAACACTCAATCATCTGATTATTTACAAGCAGATAAGGACGAGTTGCTGGATGTTATTGAGCAAAAATCACAGCTCCTGACTCTGAAAGACAAACGCATTAAAGTACTGGAAGAATCACTTCGCCTGGCTCGCATGAAACGCTTTGGTCGTAGCAGTGAACAGTCTGATGATCAGACTTATCTGTTTGATGAAGTTGAGCAGATACTTGATGAACAGCCTGAACCAGAAGAATGTCTCTCAGAAAGTACTGCACCAATCCCCACAAAAAAGAAACAAAAAACAGGTCGTAAACCATTCTCTGCTGATCTGCCCAGGAAAGCGGTTTATCTCAAACTGACTGAAGAAGAAAAAGAAGGTGCCATTGATACCTTTTTTACCAAAGTTAAAGAAGAACTGGATATTATTCCAGCTCAAGTTCAGGTCATTGAATACTTTCAGGAAAAAGCCATCTTCGCAGAGACAACTAATAGTGATAGTCGTCAGATAAAAGCAGCCTTACTACCCAAACATCCATTTCCAAAAGCCATGGGCAGTATACGCCTGATGGCACACATTATTATTGCCAAGTATGCCGATGGTTTACCACTTTATCGGATGGAAAGCATTTTAGAACGTTATGGTGGTGATATCTCCCGAGCCACGATGGCCAACTGGGTGATAAAACTATCCCAACAACTGCAGCCCTTAATTAATCTATTATGGGAACACCAACTGTCCGGTTCCATTATCCAGATGGATGAAACTCGGATCCAGGTATTAAAAGAGCCAGGGCGAAGTATCACCTCAGATAAATATATGTGGGTGAGCCGTAGTGGTATGCCTGAACAACCCTGTGTTCTGTTTGAATACGATCCATCCCGTAGCCAGGAGATACCATTACGCCTGCTGGATGGTTTTAGCGGCTATTTACAAACGGATGGTTATGCCGGTTACAATGCAGCCTGTCAGCAAAATGAAATCACTCAATTAGGCTGTTGGGATCATGCTCGTCGCAAATTTAAAGAGGCACAAAAAGTACAGCCTAAAGGTAAGAAAAATCAGAAGCCAACTAAAGCCGATATGGCACTGGCTTATATCAATAAACTGTATTTAATAGAACGTCAGCTCAAGGATGTCAGTGTTAATGAAAAATACCAGGCCCGTCAAAAACAGAGCCTGCCATTACTCAAACAATTGAAAAAATGGATCGATAACAATCTGGGTAAAGTACCCAAAGACAGCTTGACGGGAGAAGCGCTGACTTATGTCGATAATCAGTGGGAGAAGCTCATTGTTTATTGTGAAGATGGTCGCTTGAATATTAGTAATATACTGGCTGAAAATGCCATTCGTCCCTTTGTCATCGGAAGGAAGGCGTGGTTATTTGCCGATACACCAAAGGGGGCAAAGGCCAGCAGTGTACATTACAGTTTGATTGAGACAGCCAAGGCTAACCGTATGGAGCCTTATGCCTATCTGGTGAGTATTCTGGAACGTCTGCCTTATGCTGACACCGTTGAAAAGTTGGAAGAGTTGCTTCCATGGAATTTGAAAAAATCGAATTTAGAAATAGTCAACAACGCTATTGATTGAGCGCTTACTTTTCTTCTTACCTCCTGATTCAAGTTCTCCAGACTTGGTATTGAAGTAGTCAAACCCATGTACTTCAACAATATAATTGCCTTTTTTATCTTTATTTACTTC
>WTAX01000530.1 GCA_013139395.1 Gammaproteobacteria bacterium
ATAAACATTAATTATTTTTCTGATTTTTCCAACAGCAGCATTGCCGATAGAATTATCCTGCAGCCATCCTTGTGCGATATCATGTGCTTCCTGCCAGGTATTAACGGGTAAATCAATATTAACAGTGATTGCTGATCCATAACATGGTTTTGGTATGGCTGAAGGCGCTTGTTCAGGTGGATGAAGTAATATACTGCCGTCAGAGTTGTTAGTCACACTCCAACCCTTTTCTCTTAATTTCTTTTGCATGTCAGCGCTGATAAAACGACTATTTTCAATGTTTATTATGGTATTATTTTCTTTGCTTAATTCCTTTACATCTGATGTGGCTGGTTGTTTTGGTAGAGGGTACAGGCGTATTGAACTATCAGCATCACGTTCTACTTTCCACCCGGCTTTGATAAACTTTTGCTGAACCTGCTGCCATTGGCCAATTTCGCCGTTTTCTTTATTGATTGCTTTTTTTGATGACACTTTTGGTATTAATACCAGAGTGCCGTCTGCTTCCTTATTAATATTCCAGCCGCGATTTTTTAATTCATTGGCAAGTTGATCCAGATTGTATTTAGTCTGCTCGGGATTGTTAGCGTTTAATTCTGGTGCAGACCTGGCATTTTGTGCCTGTGATTTTTCATAGCTTGATACCGTATTGAGTGCATTGACGTTACAGATGTATGAAGACAAGGAGATAATAATCAGACTCTGTAATCGAGCTTTATTAGTTTTTAGCATGGTATTCCCTTTGTAATTGAGTGTGTGAGAAGCTAATAAAATTTGAAAGTAGAGAATCCTTTTACGTAACAACTTACTGATAAAACAGACTCTAAAACAATCATATTCATACTTCTTAGCAAGAGATGCGCCATAGTAGATAATCAGTGAGCATAGGCTCTACAATGATAATTTAGAAATAAATGCTGATTAGAAAACAAATAAAAAAAATGATAGAGACTGACAAATTGTCATAGTATTTTAGAATGACAAGCTTATAATAAATCAAAATAGTGCTAGGTAGAGTTTACTGCTGTTCCTTACTCTACCTTATTTAGTACTGGGTTCATCCCGGTGTCATTGTGTATAAAAATCTTTTTTTATGCGCAAGTGGAATGAGTACTTATATGATACTATCGGCAAAAAGCCTCAATCAAAAATTTACCTTAGCGACTATTAGTGGATTTTTAACCAGCTCAATAGTTTTTATGGGCTTGTTTCTAGCGTTTTACCAGTCTGAACTGGGTGATGAGCGTGCTCAGGCCGCTCGTGATGTGAATCGGCTGCTCCAGTCTTCTTTAGAAAATGCTATGCTTAAACGTGATTTAGAAGGTTTAAGGTTTATTGTCAAGCGCTTAGGACAACAACCTAATATTAATCGAGTGATGATTGTTAATCCCAAAGGACAGGTACGCTTCTCCAGTCATGCTGAATATATCAATACAAATCTGGATGTTGGTATGCCAGATAATTTCAGTCCTAGTAGTCAATTTATACAAGACAAAAACGGCAAAGAAGTACTGCGCAGTATTAATCCAGTCAACAATAAACCCCAATGCAAAGAATGTCATGGAGCGACTGATGTAAATCCGGTAAATGGTATTCTGGTTGTTGACTATGATGCTTCTTCAATCAAACAAAAGGTTCGTAATACGACACTTATTCTTATGGGGGCGGGCGCATTGATTGTAATCATTAATCTTTTGGGTGGCTGGTGGTTCATCCGTCGATATATCCTAAAACCTGTGAATACTCTCAGTAATGCCAGTCAAGCCATTGCAGAGGGGCGATGTGATACGCGGGTCATCACTAAAGGTAATGATGAACTCTCAATTCTTGGTGATACATTTAACCTGATGGCATCCAACCTGCAGGACAGTATGCGCAGCTTAAAGGAAGAAAAGGCATTTCTTCAAGCACTTGTGGATGCTATACCTGATGGCTTGCGCATTATTGATGACAATTTTAATATGCTCCTGGTTAATAAAGCATTTCTTAAACAAACAGGCTGTCCTGATAAATTATGGGTTGGAGAAAAATGTTATGCCGCCACTCAGGGGCGGGATACTCCTTGTCCTGCTGATTTAAAGACCTGCACTCTGGAAGAAGTTCGTAAAACAGCCCAACCCTTCAAAGTCGTTCGACGCCAAAAGCGATGTGACGGCAGTGTTCTTGATGTTGAAATTTTTGCTGCTCCCATGACTTTTATTAAAGAGGGCAAAGAAACCACTCTGATGATTGAATCCATACGCGATCTGACTCAGGAAGTTCGCTTTACCCATGAACAACGTCTGTCTGAATTAGGCCATCTTGCTGCCAATGTAGCTCATGAAATATTTAATCCCCTGAGTTCAATGAAGTTAGCGGTTAATAGTATCACGAATGAAAGTTCACAAAACTCAGAAAATATGAGTAACTATATCAATATTATTTCTAAATCCATGGATCAATGTATTCAAATGACCGATCGTTTATTACGTCTGAGTGCTGTACCCTCAGGTAAAGATGAGTTAGTCGATGTTCACAATGCCATTAAAGATGTTTTAGGTCTTGTTAAATGGGATGCTGAACAGGCTTTAATCAAAGTTGTTGAAACCTTTCCCGATAAGCCTTTGAGGGTGTTCGCCAGTGAGAGTGAGATGCGCATGCTATTTTTGAATCTGGTGCAAAATGCCTTTCATGCCATGCCTTCAGGTGGTGTGCTTAATATTAAAGGTAATATTAAGGATGAACAGGTTATTATTCGTTTTGAAGATAATGGTGTTGGTATATCAGATGAACACCTCAGCAAAATTTTTATGCCATTTTTTAGTCGCCGTGCAGATAATGTGCATGGTACTGGGCTTGGCTTACCCATATCACGTTCTATTGTCGAAAGTTACGATGGCACGCTGGAAGCTAATACTATAATGGGTAAAGGCAGTTGTTTTATTATAAAAATACCGGAAGCTTCTATAAAGAGGTTAAAACAATGAAAACCAAAATACTGGTTATTGAAGATGATCAATTGCTCAATCAAATGATTGTCTACCAACTTGAAGGTATGGGACACACGGCTATTGGTGTCGATAGCTTGCTTAAAGCTAAAAATTACCTGAGTAAACATGAACCCGATCTGGTTATTTCAGATATGCGTCTGCCCGATGGTGACTGTATCAGTGCATTACCGGAGCTGATTGAATCACATCCGGTGATTGTATTGACCGCCTATGGTACGGTGCAAAATGCAGTGGAGGCTATACAAGCGGGAGCAGCGCACTATCTTACTAAACCGGTCAGTCCCGATGAATTAACGCTGGCGGTAGATCGTGTGCTTAAAAATGCGGCATTAGAAGCGGATCATCTGTTTTATAAATCACGTCTCAAGGAGCAAAATAGCAAGCTGCCGTTTATGATAGGCCAGAGTCCTGCACTTGAACAGGCAAAAGAATTGATTGATGCTGTTGCACCCAGTGATATGACTGTATTAGTGTTAGGTGAAAGTGGTTCCGGTAAAGAATTAGTTGCGCGTGCTATTCATGAACAGAGTCACCGTGCGGACAAGAATTTTGTCGCCGTTGATTGTTGTACCTTGCAGGAAAATTTATTTGAATCGGAATTATTTGGTCATGAAAAAGGCGCTTTTACTGGCGCAGATGGTAAGAAAAAAGGCTTAATAGAAGGGGCTTCGGGAGGTACATTATTTCTTGATGAAATTGGTGAAATTCCACCGGCTATTCAGGCTAAATTACTACGAGTTTTAGAAACAGGAAAATTTCGGCGTGTCGGGGGGACGAAAGATATCACTTCAAATGTAAGAATAGTCGCGGCGACCAATCGGGATTTAAAGAAAATGTCTGAGAATAACGAGTTTCGTGCTGATCTTTATTATCGCCTGGATGCGTTTAGTCTGCACAATCCGCCTTTGCGAGAACGACGAGAAGATATTCCATTTTTGGTTGAACATTTTATCAGTAACCATAATTTTTCAATGCGTATGAAAAAATCCGTGACCAAAGAAGCAATGAGAAAACTTATCGCTTATGACTGGCCGGGTAATGTTCGCGAATTAAAAAATATGGTGGAAAGAGCCATTATTCTTTCACGGAAAAATAAAATTATTCGAGGTGAACATTTTAGTATGAGAGGTTGTGAAAAAGTAGACGGTAATTTTCAACTGGATATTAATCCGGGTATGGATCCGACTCTTGAAGAAATTGAAGCCTGTTACTTAAAAATGTTAATGCAAAAACACGACGGACATAGGATGACTATTGCGCAAATAATGGGTATTAGTGAACGTCAGGTCTATCGTCTGATTAAGAAGCACAATATTGGTGAAGAAAATATTCAGGCAGCATCGCAATTAAATCGTCGTGCTAGTGATAGAACTGAAAAAGTAAGCATTTAAATAGTTTAGTATCAATCTGAAAAGTTATTATTGTGTAGTATTGGTATGTTTTTTGCTTTCTACTGTACTTTATCCTGCCTTAGGTTTTGAGCTAAAATGAATAATGGTGCCCCCTTAAAATTAACTTTTTTTTGTGAATTATCAAGTGTTGAATTAACAAAACTCTTTTCAAATGAAGTGTTGTTTACGCAGTTACGAAAACTTCAGGCTACTATAAGTCTTGGTATACTGGACTTTAGTGATGAGCGTGCCAGAATTGTTCATCAATTAAATGAATATAATATTCCTGTTATAGCCTGGCAGCTGCTTAGAGAAGAAGAAGGCTATTGGTATAATATGAGTAATGCCCCTAAAGCTTCTTCAGCTTATAGTGATTTTTTAGATTGGACCAATAGACATAATTTACGATGGGCCGGCTTAGGAGTAGACATTGAACCTGATATTAGTGAAGTTCACAACCTGCTGAGCAACAAGCTGCGTATTATTCCTGCTCTTTTTAAACGACTGTGTCGAAAAAAATGTTTTGATGATGCCTGTAAGGAATATCATACATTGGTTTCACGTATGAAAAATGATGGTTATATGGTTGACAGTTATGAATTTTTATTTATGGATGATGATCGTAAGGCAGGTTCCTGTATTCTCGGCCGTGTTTTAGGTGTTACCGATGTGCCGTCAAATCGTCGTGTATTAATGCTTTACTCCAGTTTTTTTCGTCCCTATGGTGCTGCAGTATTGTGTAATTATGCCTGTGGTGCTGATTCTGTTGCTGTGGGCATAACCGGCGGGGGTGTTGAGTTCCCCGGCATCAATTCTGCGCCTCTTAATTGGCATGAATTTTCCAGAGACTTACGCCTGGCACGTCAATCCTGTGATGATATTCATGTCTTTAGTCTGGAAGGTTGTGTTGCACAAAACTTTATGGAACCTCTTATTAGTTTTGACTGGAATGTACCGGTTAAACAACCCCAACCCATGACTTTTATGTTGACCATAGCACGCTTCTTTTCCCGGATAGTCTTATGGCTAACCGCTCATCCATTTCTGATGGGACTGGCTACAGGTCTTCTTGCCTCCATTTTTATTTTATAAAGGCACTGATTCAGGGTATGGCCATGAATTTGGTACTATCTCCTGAGCTAGTAGTGCAGAAATTTTTTCATTTTGAGTCATGCTTTCAATGAGTTCAACATTGAGTAATTTATTGGGCTGTAGACTATAAAACATGACATATTGCCCCAGCATTTCATAGACTAAGCGTTGTACCCAGATAGGCTGATGACTAATGGTTTGTTGGGGTGCTTCTTTTAATGTATCTAATACATTAAAACAATCTTTTTCAAAACGTCTTTTAATCGACTCCTGTTTCAATTGCGCAATATTGTCTTTAAACAAGTGACGGATAAGTTCAACTAATAGTTCAAGTGCTTCATCGGTGGTTAATTTTGTAATTGCCATAATAATCCTTGTATATTGCTAATGTGTATTGTTAAAAGGAATAAAGAGCAAAATCCATGCCGTAACGTTATGTTGTAAAAAAATATACTATTTCATACCCAGTCGTTTATTATTAAAAAATTCATATTAATGATAAATTTTATTAATATAATAAATTATTTGTTATTAATTTCTATTAAATTTGTTTAATAATTTTATTGTCTCTGACAAATTGACATGTTTAATCTTGTAATAAATAAAAAAAAATAAAACGTATAAATCTTTCATTATGAAATATCACTACCTATGTTTATTTCAAAATACCTTTCTAATAAACATCAGCTTAGGCTAATTTTTTCAATAAGTTTCAATTTATTTAAGCAATGTATTCTCTCATAATTAACGTAAATGAATTTGTCATATATTCGTTTTAATTACTTTTGTAATTGTCAATTTGTCAGGTAAATAATGTGAGTATTTACTAGTTTCATGTCAATATGTCATAAAAAACAATAGCTTGCGAAGATGAATTTTGTATGTTTATACTCCTGTTCTAAGAATATCCAAAGGAGGATAATATATGAAAAAAATAATAAAGTGTCTGGCCAGTAGTGCACTTCTTATTTTATCAACGCTTGTCTTTGCCAATGATGCTGCGATTGAAGCGGGTAAGACCAGGGCTGCTGTTTGTATTGGCTGTCATGGATTACAAGGTGAGGGTAAAGATGCCATTAATGGACAGCCGGCATTTCCACGTATTGCAGGTCAAATAAAAGACTATTTAATTAAATCTGTTAATGATTATAAGGCTGATAAACGAAATGACCCTATGATGTCGGCTATTGCTAAAGGTTTGAGTGATTCAGATATAGTCAATATCGCTTCATATTACTCATCATTAAAATGATTTTCAGTTACTTTGCACATCCTAAGAATAACCTTATGCTGATATCCCGGGAGGAAGTCAGGATGTTTATCACTAAAAGACTCTGTTGTTTTTTATTATTTATTTTTATTGCAGCTATGGCAATTGTACCTGTGGCATCTGCTCAGGAGAAAGCCTTCTGGCTTAACGCTGATGACGGCATTCAAATGTTTCCACAAACAGCGACAAAAAGTATTACTCATCATAAATCTGGCGTTGAGCCTGAAACTGCATTTAATCAGTATGCGGATCAATCACCACCTATAGTACCTCCTCGTAAAGACCAGCTTACTTTTTATCCCTGTTCACAATGCCATGAAAACTGGCAGACAAATGAAACACCAAGAATTTTAGCGCCTGTGCATGAAGTCTCTCTGAAACATGGCGAAGGGCGTTTATGGTGCCTGTCCTGTCATGATCCAAAAGACAGGGATAAATTACGAACCGTACGTAATGATAATGTTGATTTTAATGAATCATGGAAAGTATGTGGTCAATGCCACTCAAATCGTCAAAAAGACTGGTATTACGGTGCCCATGGTAAGCGTGCTTATTACTGGAAGGGTGAAAAAATCAGATATAACTGTACCCAGTGTCATAATCCACATGATCCTCCTTTTATGCAAAGGAAGCCACAACCTATACCACCTGTTCGTGCAGGTCTTAATCGTATGAAAGCAAAAGATAAACATAAAAATCTCAAGATATGGGAGCGTCATATGACTAAGGCTGAAAAGGAGATAAAACATGACTGAACAACAGCATCAAGATGATAAATCAATAGATGATCAGAATCTTCCTGATCTGGCCAAGCGACATTTCTTTAAAAAATTAGGCATGGTGGGTGCAACAGGTGCCGCCGCCGCAACGGGTGTTTCAGCAGCGGTTGACCTGGTTAAAGAACCCAATAAGCCTTCCTGGGGTGGTGCGACTTTTTCTGATGCCATGGGTGATTTCTTTCAGGATCATTATACCCGAATGTCTGATGAAGAAATGAATGATGCACTGGAAAGAATTAAACGCAAGGCAAAGCGCAAGTTTGGTGTTGATATTACTTGTGAAGATACCAAACCCATGCCGGATACTTATTTTGGCTATGCCTTGAATATTTCCAAATGTCGTGGTTATCGTGAATGTGTTGAAGGATGCATACGGGAAAATAATCAGGGTCGTGATTCTCAGGTTCAGTACATCCGTGTGTTGGAAATGGATGAAGGTGACTCAAACCTGGAACATTCTGATCACTATTATGATCCTGCGACAGTGCCTGTAGCAGGTAAATATTATATGCCGGTTCAATGTCAGCAATGCGATAACGCACCCTGTGTTAAAGCTTGCCCTGTTGAGGCCACATGGATGGATACCGACGGTATTGTCGTTATTGATTACAACTGGTGTATCGGTTGTCGTATGTGTATGTCAGCCTGTCCTTATTGGGCACGACACTTCAACTGGACAGAGCCGCAAATTGCCGCCGAAGACATCAATCCAAATACGAACTATCTGGGTAATCGTCCACGCATGAAAGGGGTGGTTGAAAAATGCCATTTTTGTACTCAGCGTACTCGTAAGGGACGTCAGCCTGCCTGTATGGAAGCCTGTCCGACTGGAGCAAGAGTTTTTGGTAACTTACTGGATCCAGACAGTGAAATTCGCTGGATCCTGGAAAACAAAACCGTTTTCCGTCTAAAAGAAGAGCTGGGAACAGAACCAAAATTCTGGTATTACACTGATGAAGCGAGGGCGAGAACATGAAGGTATTTTACGCTTTTGTAATGGACGGCATGAAGACCGCATTAAAAGGAGGCCCTCTGTATTATATGTGGATGTCTTTCCTATTGGTTTTGATCGGCATTACAGCATGGAGTTACTCCCATCAATGGACCGAAGGAATGGTTATTACCGGACTCAGTGATCAGGTTTCATGGGGGTTCTACATTGCCAACTTTGCCTTTTTTGTTGGTATAGCTGCAGCTGGTGTGCTGTTGACGGTTCCTGCTTATATTTTTCATCGTAAGGATGTAAAAACAGTCGTTGTCATTGGTGAAGCAATGGCATTGTCTG
>WTAX01000111.1 GCA_013139395.1 Gammaproteobacteria bacterium
TTGGTAAAAGGCTGAGGCAGTGTTTCGGTCAAAAAATAATCTTCCTGAGATTGATAAATTTGCCTGTATTATATAACGTTTTGCAAAATTTGTTTGAATTCTTCAGGATGGGAAATAAAGGGTGCATGGCCTGCAGATGGAATACTGAAAAGTGAAATATTTTCCTGCTCTGTTAGTTGCTTTTGTCCCTGATGGGCAATTAATGTGTCTTTAGTGCCGCTGATCAGTGTAATCGGGCAATCTGTGAGTTGTGTTAACTGCGCTCTTTTATCTTCAGTTAATAATATCTGTAAACCATAAGACAAAGCCTCTGAGCTGGGTTCGCCACGTAAAAATAATTGCTTCTGCAAGGTTTTAATGTCTTCTCTTGCGGTGCGGCTGCCCAGTGCCTGAATCGCCAGAAAGCGCTTAAGAGTAGCATGATGATCCTTATTCAGACTCCGGCTGAATTCTTCAAACACCTTTGCCGGTACCGCATATTGCCAGTCATCTGCCTGGACAAATCGCGGTGTTGAACTGACCAGGATAAGTTGCGCAATATTCTGCCTTTTTTTTCTCATGAGTCTGCTCAGCAGTTCAATGGCGACCAGCCCTCCCATTGACCAGGCAATGACTGTAGTTTGTTTGTCCTGTATAAAAGGTTCAAGACTCTTCGCCAGCGTCTGAGAGTTATATTGACCACCCAGTTCAGCAATTGAATAGTCGGCACTATGACCATAACCAGGTAAATCAACGGAGCGAATAAGTTTGTCCGGATAGTTTTGTGCCAGGTATTCGGCAATACCCGTCCAGACACCGCTGTTCATACCCCAGCCATGAATAAACAGGATCTGTTCACTTGCTTGATGATTTCCCCAACATTGTTCGCTTATGTTCATCGTTACAGGCTGACTATATTGTTAATAGCGAGGCATCTGCAGATCAACTTGTTGTGACCAGGCATTTACCCCCCCGGAAAGATTGATAACATTCTCAAATTGAGACTGTTCAAGAAACTGTACAACCATTCGGCTACGTACCCCATGATGGCAGATCACTATGGTTTCCTGTTTGGGATCAAGTTTGCTCAAATGGGCGGGGATGCTCTGCATAGGCATGAGTTGTGAGCCTTCAATACTGCAAATATTATATTCCCATGGCTCACGCACATCCAGTAAAAGAGGTTTACTGGTATTGTCTTGCAAATAATCATTCACTTGCTGTGGACTCATTTCCCGCATCAATAGTCTCCTGTTGAACTATAACAAAGTTTATAGCATTACATAATAACCAACCATATTAGTCAACTATTATTTACTTTGTCAGCTAATACAGGATAAGGTAGAGTAATGAAAAACAACTCTACCTAGTGTTCATCCGTTTATTCTGCTTTTAACCTCACCCTTCTTTAGAAGGGGGATTGAGCAACTGTGTTTAAAGTCAAGTCTTTTTAGACCATTTCTGCATGCCATGGCTCATTATTTTTAACCATGGTATTCATGGTTATTACCAGCTTTCTCATACATGCAACTAAAGCCAATTTTTTACATTTACCTTTTGCAATCAAACGGTCATAAAATGTTTTAATTGCAGGGTTGTATTTACTGGCCGAGAGAGCCGCCATATAAAGAGCAGTTCTTACCTGTGCTCTTCCACCCCAGATAGTCCGCTTCCCTTTCATAGTGCCACTATCGCGACAAAATGGGGCAACACCAGCCAAAGCAGATATTTCCTTGTTATTGACATGACCCAATTCTGGCAATTCACCAATCATGGTATACATTGTCACTTCTCCAACACCTTTAATTGTTTGTAACAATTCTGCTTTAGCTTGCAATTGCTTATCTTCTTTTAGGGTTGCTGCTAATTTATTTTCTATGTTATCAATTTCGCCATTATAGAATTTTATAGCTCGTTTTATTGAACGCTGACCTTCTATATTTTGTATCGTTGCTAAATGTTGTTTCTCTTTGTTACGGTTTGATATCATCTGTTTTCTGCGACGGGTTAAGTCATCAATTTGTTCTTCGATCTTATTCTTTTTTTGCTGAAGATGAAGCTTATGCCCAAACATGAGGCCATATTCACGGATAATGCCAGCATCCAGCTTATCATTTTTAGCAAATTGTCCTGTTGCTTTAGCATAATCTCTCACTCGTTTGGCATTAACAACAATGACAGGAATATTTCTGCTTAATAACCACTTTACTACCTTTGTTTCATATCCCCCAGTGGCCTCTAATATGACCAGAACACTTTTTTTGTCTTGAGGAAAGTGGATATTGAGTTTTTTAAAATCCCCTGGTTTATTATCTATCGTCAGTAATGAGCCTGAATCATCGTACTTAATATCAAGCTTTGCTTTAGAAACATCTATTCCGATATAGACTTCATAATTATTCTGTTCCATAATTTAAATACCCCTTAAATTCTCTGCCTTGTGGTTTCGGACTCGAAGTCCTGGCAACTGTTCGAGATAGTTGAGGGTACGTGTGACGACCCTTGCTCAATCACGGTCTTTATTGACCTGAGGGGGGACGGTCTGTCACACGCTTTTGTTGAACATTCTAGAGATTATTCAACAAAATACTCATTTTTAATTATAGTCCGCTTTATCCACATACCCACAGGCCAACAATTATTTTTTTGAGCTAAATCTAAAGGCTCCAAAATAATAGAGACCTATGGATATGTGGATAAAGCTACTTCAAAACCCTTTATATTTAATATACAAGGGGGTTTAATAACTTCTTAATTATCAATTTATTACAATTAAAAGAAACAACCCCCTTGTATATTAAATATAAAGGGCTTTGAAGTAGCTTTACCCACATATCCACAGGTCTCTATTATTTTGGAGACGCTTGCGAATATCTCAAAAAATAATTGTTGGCCTGTGGGTATGTGGGTAAATCGGACTATAATTAAAAATGAGTATTTTGTTGGACACCCTATAGAATGCCCAACAAAAGCGTGTGACAGACCGTCCCCCCTCAGGTCAATAAAGACCGTGATTGAGCAAGGGTCGTCACACGTACCCTCAACTATCTCGAACAGTTGCCAGGACTACGAGTCCGCAATCACAAGGCAGAGAATTTAAGGGGTATTTAAATTATGGAACAGAATAATTATAAAATCTATATTGGTATAGATGTTTCTAAAGCAAAGCTTGATATTCAGTATAATGATTCAGGCTTATTACTTACGATAGAGAATAAACCAGGAGATTTTAAAAAGCTTAATAGCTACCTTCCTAAAGACAAAAAAAGTGTTCTGGTGATATTAGAGGCCACTGGGGGATATGAAACAAAGGTCGTTAAATGGTTATTAAGCAGAAACATTCCTGTCGTTGTTGTTAATGCTAAACGAGTCAGAGATTATGCTAAAGCAACAGGGCAATTTGCTAAAAATGATAAGCTGGATGCTGGCATTATCCGTGAATATGGCCTCATGTTTGGGCATAAGCTTCATCTTCAGCAAAAAAAGAATAAAGTAGAAGAGCAGATTGATGACTTAACTCGTCGTAGAAAACAGATCATATCAATCCGAAACAAAGAGAAGCAACATTTTGCAATCATACAAAATAGAGAAGCTCTGAGCTCAATAAAACGAGCTATAAAATTCTATAATGATGAAGTTGATAAAATAGAAAAAAAATTAGCCGTAGCCCTAAACAAAGATAAACAATTGCAAGCAAAAGCAGATTTATTAAAGACCATAAAAGGGGTTGGAGATGTGACTATGTATACCATGATTGGTGAATTACCAGAATTGGGTCATGTCAATAACAAGGAAATTTCCGCATTGAGTGGCGTTGCCCCTTTTTGTCGTGACAGTGGTACGATGAAGGGAAAACGCACCATCTGGGGTGGAAGATCACAGGTAAGAACAGCACTTTATATGGCAGCTCTCTCTGCCAGTAAATACAACCCTGCAATTAAAATATTTTATGACCGTTTAATTGCAAAGGGAAAATGTAAAAAATTGGCTTTAGTTGCATGCATGAGAAAGTTAGTCATAATCATGAATACCATGATCAAAAATAATGAGCCATGGCGTGCGGAAAGACTCTAAAAGAACTTGACTTTAAACACAGTTGCTCAATCCCCCTTTAAAAAAGGGGGAAGCTCTACGTCAGTCCATTGATAGTTATGTATCTCATCTAACCCTATTATGACATTAATGGTCGCTATGGAGAATTTGAATAAAGAGGATTCATTTTCATCAATAGCCCCGCAAAAGGTCATTACCGATAGAATTAAGAAGTGGCTTAAATTAATATTTTGGGATAAACTCGCATTTTCACAACATCTCTATCTCTTTGTCCAATCACC
>WTAX01000337.1 GCA_013139395.1 Gammaproteobacteria bacterium
GGCTGCTGACCAGGCCGGTATAAAGTTCGGCACAATGGCAGTTACCTCAGAACTGTCTGCCTATTCTTTACAATTAACTATGTCAAAAATAACGAATGAAGACGATTACATGCCAGACATTAACAACCTGCCTGAAGGCTTGCATGAAGCCATATTCAAACATCAGTACGGTACACCAGAAAGTGAAAGGTATAAAATAATGCAATATGAATTAGACAGACGTATTGAATTATGTCGCATATATAACGATGATAAGAAATAACATGGAAGTTATTTTTAAGACTAATGACTAAAATCAGAAAACGATACAGACAGGAAATTTATTACAATTAATTGCAAATATTAAGCCGCTTCTTTTTGCCATAATAATATTCGATTATTAGCAGGCATTTCATAATCAACCAGTATTTTTAAGCCATTTTGTATGGCCAAATCATTGAGTTCAGAAAAATCCTTAATGCCGCTGTGCGGATCACGGGCTTTTAACCAGCCATCAAACTGGCGGTTGCTGTCACTAGTATATTGCCCCTGATAGTTAAACGGACCATAGACCAGCATGAGTCCATCAGCGTTAAGCACTTGTGTTGCCCGTTCAAAAAACATTTTCACTTCCTGCCAGCCCATAATGTGTAATGTATTGGCGCTAAAGATAGCATCTACATTCAGGTCTGGCCATTGGCTTTGTGTCACGTCCAAAGTAATTGGTGGATGAACATTAGGTAATCCACCCTCGGATTGATATTCATCCAGCCACATTTGAATTCCCTTTAAAGCATCAACCCGGTCACTGGTATGCCATTGCAGATGAGGCATTTGCTGAGCAAAATAAACAGCATGTTGTCCTGTACCGCTACCAATTTCTAAGACACTTTGGCAGGAAGATAATATGGGTTTAATGGTTTCTAAAATGACGCTTTTATTTTGTTCACATGATTCTGAGAATGGTTTCATTTGTTATTTTTATACGGTATGTGATTATTGACATCTTTAATATAACTCATAACGTTGTTTTTTTCATGTTCAATAAAATGTTTAATCGATTCTTTAAAATGATCCTGCAATAAATAATGTGCTGAACGGGTCAAGGTCGGTATAAAACCACGAGCAATTTTATGTTCCCCCTGAGCGCCAGGCTCAAACACAGATAGTTTATTTTCTATACAATATTCAATACCCTGATAATAACATGCCTCAAAGTGCAAGCCCTTAATCGTTTTATCACAGCCCCAGAAACGTCCGTAGAGACGAGTGTCACTACAAAACATCAAAGCACCTGCTATACATTGCGCATCCTGCTCTGCCAATACTAACAGCACCTGGTCTGGTTGATTTTGAGCAACTTCCTGAAAAAAACCAAGATTAAGTGTTGCCGTGCCCCATTTTTCATTAAACGTACGTTGATAAAAATGTGCCATCATTTGCCAGTCCTGTTCACTTGCCTGATGACCATTCAAACGTTTTAATGTGACTCCAGCCTTTGCCACAGACAAACGCTCTTTAATAATATTTTTTCTTTTGCGTGATGACAGCTGTGCCAAAAAATCATCAAAACTGGAATAGTTGTTGTTATGCCAGTGAAATTGACAGTCATGACGAATCATCATGCCCTGCTCTTTTAACCATTCTAATTCAGCCCTGTGAGGAAAAAGAATATGAAAACCACTGGCTTCTATCTGTGAAGCAAATTCTTTAACTGCTTTTAGCAGGATGGGGTAATAAATATCACTGAGATCAGGCTTAACCAGCAGACGTTGGCCTAATGACGGTGTATATGGAATGGATGACACTAGTTTGGGGAAATATTTCAGACCATGCTGGTGCCAGGCATCAGCCCATGATTGATCAAAGACAAATTCGCCATAGCTATTGTATTTTTCATAGAGCGGTAATGCCGCCACAAGTTCATCTTCTTGATAAACGGCCACATGTCTGGGAAGCCAGCCAAAATTTTCACCGACACAATGATGAATTTCTAAGGCTGATAAGAAGGCATGCTTTAAAAAAGGATTATTATCCTGAACCAGTGCATTCCAGTCTGCTGCTTTAATTTGTGAAATTTGTCGACAAATTTTAATGTGCATTGATAAAATTCAAGCATTGTCAATAAGCTAAAATTTCCATTAATTACATTTTGCTGTAAAGATTGGTTGCTGTATTCATATATTTCAACAGTTGGCCAACTGTCAAAGAGATAAGAAAAGCGTTATTTTTATCATCCAGTGAGTGACTAAACAAATTAAATGATTTTTCTGCTTTTGCCAATAGCTTTTTCACTTCTTCAGTATTTTCCGGATAATTATTCAGATAGACTAAACCCTCAGTAAATTCTTTACGTGATTTTGCCAGGGCATTGGCATAAAAGTCATCTTCAAAGCCCCAGTCACGCAGTAAATAAAAAAGCTCAATACGCTGGCTCAACATACGCTGACGACCGGAAATATTGACAATTTTACCCAGTTCTTTGCCCGATTCAGCTTGTAAGGCTAAAACAATCTGGTGCGAAAGAGACAATAATTTTTCATTTAATTTGACCAGTTCAGGTGTATTGGCTTTAGTGGCCTTGGCCATAATCAATTCTTTATATTTTGGCCAGAAACTAATAATTTTATTGAGTGGTTCTGTAACGCCGTCAACTGATTCAAAACCTATTAGAAAACTCAGGCCTTGTTCATAGCGCTTCAAGGCATCGTCTAGTTTTTCCTGTGGTTTAATATAAAACTGGTCTTGTCCGAGCTGACAATATGATTTTAACATTCTCTGCGTTAGCATGCGTTGTAAACCAGCACGGTCAATGGCATGATTTAATTTGGCCTCGCTTATTTCTGCAAAAGCCGTACTTGGCATGACTAGAGCTAAGCTAATAAATACAACTAAAATGAATTGATTTAATATCACTTTTGAAAAATTAAATTGCTCATTTTTATAAATCATCTTTGCGCCTTTAATGTTATAACAGATAGCCAATATTTCATCCAACTCGATAGTTATTGACTGTTTCAGAGTACTGACATTCTTTAAATGAAAATAATATCAGAAAACAAAAAAAATATCTTTAATCCGTATATGATAATAGTCGATTTCAGCTATAGCTCACAAATAGCTATTTTTTAATACTGTTGTGCTTTTTTCAAATCACCCAATTCAATATAACTCTGTTTTATAATTTTTGAATTATTAAGCTTTAACTGAGGATTATTTTTTTCCAGATTATTTGATTT
>WTAX01000169.1 GCA_013139395.1 Gammaproteobacteria bacterium
ACATATAAACATAGCAACATATAAACATAACAATAATTTTTTAGGAGCCTGGTATGCAACCAGCATTTTCTGTTATCTTTTTAACAACTCTGATAGGTATGGGGCAGGGACTTTTTCTGGCGATATACACTGAACAAGTCTATTCTGTTTTAAATGTGGTTGAAAAAACCACTACCAGTGAATTTTATAGTCTGGGTAGTGCAGCAGCTTTGTTTTTATTGGTGTTAGGCTTAATTGCTTCAATTTTTCATCTGGGGCGTCCTGAGCGCGCATGGCGTTCGGCCACTATGTGGCGCACCTCATGGTTATCACGTGAAGTGATTATACTGCCCACGGTGATGGGACTTGTCTTTTTATATGGAATTATCCATTTTATGGGCTGGAATGTAACGGTGATGACTTTTGGTGCAGTAGTGATTGATTTGACTATGGTCATTGGTGCATTAACAACTCTATTTGTCTTCTCGTTGTATATTGCAACGGGTATGATTTATGCCTGCTTAAAGTTCCTGCAGGAATGGCATAGTCCACTGACGGTGATTAATTATCTCCTGTTGGGGTCGGTTTCTGGTTTTACCCTGGCCACACTTCTTGCGGCTTATAAACAACCTGAGTCGATTTCATTCTTTGCCGGCTGGTCTATTGTGTTATTAATATTAGCCTTTATTTTCAGAGGCGCTTCATTGCTTAGAAATAAGCGACTCAGGCCTAAATCAACGGTGCAAACAGCTATTGGTGTACGTCATAATAAGATCAAGCAGAAATCAATGGGCTTTATGGGCGGTTCAATGAATACCCGTGATTTCTTTCATGGAAAAACCCGGCTATTTTTAAAGTCCATTAAGACTATTTTTCTGCTCATGGTTTTTGCTATTCCATTGAGCTTATTGGTTCTGGCATTATTTAAACCATCACTGATTATTTTGTCTATTGCAACGGCTTCAATGTATATTGGCTTATTGGCAGAACGCTGGTATTTCTTTGCTGAGGGTAATCACCCGCAAAATATTTATTATCAGAGCATCGCTTAGCAATTATTCTAGGTTTATAGGCACTTTAAAAATAAAAGTGTGACATAGCTCTTATTTTAACTATTTTTATAGAAAACTGCTTAGATTTTTATACTTCTTCAGGTTAGGACGTATACTCTTCGTCCTACTTAAATCTCCTTAGCTAAACAGCTTCTTTTGAACTGTCTTTTATTTATATGTCATTGTTTCATATGCTTTATTTTCGCAATATAAGCATAATTCTTTTGTTTCGATAGATTTGACCTGCCTTTCTTAATATTGTAAGTTTTTTCTTACTTATATTTAAGAGTAAAATTTCATTCTTGTTGGGTTTTCAATAATATACATTTTTTCTTTTTGATCTATACTCAACTCATGAGATAGATTTATGCTATCAGCTTAAACGATTTTTTTCGGATTTAATGAAATGAGTTCTGCACTACAAAAAATATCAATTGATGAATTACAAGTGGGTATGTTTATTGTTGAAATGGATATATCCTGGATAAAATCACCATTTCTACTGCATCGACGTGCAATGAAATCAAAAAATGATATTATCTTACTTAAAAAGGCTGGTGCTAAAATAGTAACAATCGACCTGAATAAGGGACATATTGAGGAACAAAAGAAACCTGATACTGTTCAAGAATCTTTATTGGTTGAGCCTGCTCCTGCTCCTGCTCCTGCTCCTGCTCCTGCTCTTACTCCTAAGATAGAGACTAAGAAAACTAAAGAAATTGATCCTGAATTACTTAATATGCCAAGTGTATCATTGAAGGAAGAATTAAATCGAGCTAATATGCTTAAAGAGGAAGCACTTGAGGCATTTAAAAACATTAATACTTTTGTTGAAAATAATCAGCCAATTCCGGTTAAAGAATTTGAACCGGTAATTGATGATACAATTGATAGTCTGATTAGAAATAGCCAGGCATTATTAACTCTGATGCACTTTAAACGATATGAAGAAAAACTATTTTCTCATTCATTTAGTGTCATGACTCTGGCACTGACTTTTGCTATTAAAGAGGGTGTTTCAAGAGAGGATTTAAAAACATTGGGATTGGCCTCCTTATTACATGATATCGGCTGGGCTCAATTACCTTTAAATCTCTTTGGTAAAGCGAAAAAATATACAGAAAATGAAATTAAAGTCGTGCAGCAGCATCAAAAAATTGCTAACATCATAGTTGACAGGAGTAAAGATTTTCCTTCAGCTGCAAAGCAGATAATGATGAATCATCATGAACGCATAGATGGCTCAGGCTATCCTGATGGTCTCAAAGCCGATCAATTGGATAAACTGAGTAATATATTAATCCTCACAGATCATTATGATGAATTAGTTCATGGTTTAGCTGATAGACCCGGGTTAATTCCTTCTGAAACTTTGCGCTTTCTTTATAAAGAAGCCGTTCAGAATAAATTGAAAAAATCTCAGGTAGAACAACTGATCAAATTATTAGGTATCTATCCTTTGACTTCGGCTATTGAGTTAACATCGGGAGAACAGGGAATTGTTGTTGAGATTAATCGTGATAAACCATTAATACCGGTTGTTAAAATAATGTATACATCTGAGGGTAATGCACTGGCACAACCTGTGATGGTTGATTTAGAAACAGATGAGAAAAAACGACAAATCAAAGGGGTAGTTGATTTTAGTAATGCTAAAGCAGATCCGCAAAATTTGTTAATAGTTGAAGATGTTTCCTGATGTCGAAAAAAATGCTGTCAAATAAAGAGATACAGACTAAGGTCAAAGACTCATTTATGTCACAGTCATTGTTCAAGAAATGGCCTGACGGGCTTCTTGTGCTTGATGCAAAGGGTTATATCCTTGCCGTCAATCAAAAGACAGAAGAATTACTTGGTTATGCACCTGATGAGCTTGAAGGGCGTTTATTACATTCTATATTGTGTGGTCAGGCTGCTGACTATCAGCATACAAAAGAAAAATGCCAATTTCTTAATATTGAACAACTCCCCATTAACCATATTATTGATGCCTGGTTTATACAAAAAAATGGTGTTTATCTGCATGTTGATGTAAAAAATGTTGCCAGTATATTTACTGAAGAACTGCTCGATAATGACAAATCTGAAAAAGACATAATTGGGCAATCAAATTATTATGTCTTAAGCTTTCAAGATTGTTTAACACGACGTTACTCTGAAAAAGAACTGCAGCGGCTGGCCTTGTTTGCTGAGCTTAATCCATCACCCATTATTGAGTTTAATGAGCAGGCACTGATTTACTTTTCAAATCCGGCAATGGTGCAATTAATTGCCGAATTGGGTTTTGATCAATCCGGTATGCCTAATGCATTACCTGATCAGATTAAATCACTGGTTTCCCGGTGTCTTGCGAATGATAAAACAATCAGTAATATTGAAGTTGAATCACAGGGACGCTGGTTTCTCTGGAATTTTCATCCCATATTGGAACGTTCTTTAGTACAAGGCTATGGTATTGATATTACCTTGCGTAAAGAATCTGAAGAATTATTGTTTTCTGAAAAAGAACGTTTCCTGGTCACGTTAGATTCCATCGATGATGCAGTAATTACTGTTGATACTGACGAATGTGTTACTTATGTGAATCCAAAGGCAACTGAATTAACTGGTTGGATCACTATTGAGGCAATGGCACGTCCTTTTAAACAGATTGTGAATTTATTTAATTCTGACGCGAGATCTCCCGTTAGTAATATTGTCCAGTCCAGCATGATTGAAAATCGGCCTCATCGTCAGGCAACCCCTGTTTTTCTGGCACATCGGGATGGCTATGTTATTTCAGTTAAACAATCAGTATCACCTATGCGTAATCGTGCAAATGAGGTTATTGGCGCTGTCATCGCTTTGCATGATATTACCGATGCGCAAAAAATGGAACGAAGTTTAAGTTATCAGGCGACACATGATAGTTTAACGCATTTAATCAATCGCACCGAATTTGAAAATCGTTTAGGTCAATCGATAGAACGCTCAAAAAGTGACAAAATAATTCACGTTTTACTTTTTATGGATCTTGATAATTTTAAAATCATTAATGATACCTGCGGTCATACTGCAGG
>WTAX01000287.1 GCA_013139395.1 Gammaproteobacteria bacterium
AGCTGATTTTGGCCATATTTTCCTATCATTTTCATTTAATAGAACAACTATTGGCTTCAAATGATAGAAAAATCTGACTCAAAACAGCTTTCCCTCGCTACGACTTCTATTCTCGGACAGGCTCCTAGAGTTATTGTTATTTCTTACTTACTCTGGCTTATCCTGTATTAGGTAGAGTAGAAACTGGTTTCGTACTCTAGCTTATCCTGTATAATAGCTCATTCTTGATTATAAAATAACTTAACGGATGAAACTATGAAATGGTGTCGCGCAGAGCTTGCACTTTATCTAATTATTACCATTTTGGGTGTGGGTAGTATGATCACCGCCTGTGGGCAAAAAGGTCCGCTGTATCTTCCTGCAGAAAAACACACATTAGAGCAAACTAATTAATAAAATATTTTATGGATTATTTTATGGATTATTTTAATTATACAGATGGTCGCTTAATGGCCGAGGAAAATGATGTTGCAAAATTGGCCATCCGTTATGGTACGCCGCTTTACATCTATTCTCGCGCTACGTTTGAGCGCCATTGGCATGCTTTTGACAGCGCCTTAGGTGAACAGGATCATCTGATTTGTTATGCAGTAAAAGCCAACTCTAATTTAGGTGTACTTAATCTTCTGGCACGACTGGGCAGTGGTTTTGATATTGTTTCTATCGGTGAACTGGAGCGGGTATTAGCCGCCGGAGGCTCACCCGATAAGATCGTTTTTTCTGGTGTGGGTAAACGCCATGATGAAATCAAACGTGCTTTAGAAGTGGGTATATACTGTTTTAATCTGGAATCTGAAGCTGAAATGGAACGTGTTAATGATGTGGCAAGTGAAATGGGGATGGTGGCGCCCATTTCGATTCGTGTCAATCCGGATGTTGATGCTAAGACCCATCCTTATATTTCAACGGGGCTTAAATCCAATAAATTTGGTATTCCAATTGAAAATGCCCGGAGCATTTATCAACACATCAGTCAGTTATCTCATCTGAAGATCATGGGTATTGATTGCCATATTGGTTCTCAATTGTTGGAAATCGCTCCCTTTATTGATGCCCTTAAGCGGGTGTTGATGCTGGTTGATGATTTGCGTAAAGACGGCATTAAATTACGTCATCTGGATTTAGGTGGTGGTTTAGGGATCCCTTATCGTGATGAAACACCACCGACACCATCAGAATATGCAGCAGCCATTAAAGAAGTGATGGCTGGTCGTTTGCTCAAGATTATTTTAGAGCCCGGACGGGCTATTGCGGGTAATGCCGGTATTCTGGTTACGCGTGTTGAGTTTCTAAAGCATAGTGATGCACAAGACGGCAAAAATTTTGCCATTGTTGATGCCGCCATGAATGATTTAATGCGCCCTACTTTGTATCAGGCATGGCAGGCAGTATTACCCGTTGTTGAAGAGTCTGAAAATTCCAGGATACAGGCAAAGATCTATGATTTAGTAGGCCCTATTTGTGAAACAGGAGATTTTCTGGCCAAAGATCGTAGTCTGGCAATTAAGGCAAATGATCTTCTGGCTATTCGCTCTGCTGGTGCCTACGGGTTTTCAATGAGCTCTAATTATAACTCACGTCCAAGGGCTGCTGAAGTGATGGTCGATGGAGAGCAACATTATCTGGTGCGTGAGAGAGAATCTCTTAGCTCACTATTTCAGGGTGAATCAGTATTACCTTGATTGTGATTATTTGATGAGTAAAAAATCTTCCCATAAAATAAACAGTGAATCTGATTGCCCCTGTCAGTCGGGTTTATTGTTCAGTCATTGTTGTCAACGCTTTCTGGATAGCTCATCAGGTTTATATCCTGAAACCGCCGAACAGCTCATGCGCTCACGTTATAGTGCCTATGTGCTGGATGATTTGGATTATATTCTGAAGACCTGGCATCCCGATCATCAACCCGATAGACTTGTTCCCAATGACTCAGGCGATCACTGGATTGGCTTAAAAATCAAATCAACACAGCTAGGACAAAAAAAAGATTCAACGGGAAAAGTACACTTTATCGCCCGCTACAAAATCAATGGTAAAGCACATAAGCTGGAAGAAAACTCATTATTTGCAAGAATAAACGGCCATTGGCTCTATATAAAAGAAGACATTAAGTAAAAATTGTAAAAAAAATTTGACAAAAGCTTCATAATTGATAAATTAGGCACTCAATTTTTCTTTTTTTCCTTTATTTATTGATATTTAAGAGTTTTCTATATGTTTAATACTAAAAATTTAATTATTCTATGCATTTCCATTACAATTTCTGCGTTTATTACTCAATTTACTACATTAGCAGGTTTAACTGCATTTTTCTTCAATGGCTTTTTGGCCATTGTTCTTATGCAAGTCATACAAAGCATTAAAACTGAATCAATTGCAAAATACTTTGCTGATCGTAAGGCTGTCAAAGCCGCTGCCAAAAAAGCCAGTCAGTCAGCCAGTAAAGCAGCTTCTGATCCTAATCGTGAAACAGGTACAGTCAAATGGTTTGACAGCAATAAAGGTTATGGCTTTATTACCCGTTCAATGGGAGAAGATATTTTTGTTCATTTTCGCTCCATTAAAGGCAACGGTTATCGTTCTCTCTATGAAGGGCAGGCAGTCGATTTTTTAGTGACTGAGGGTTCTAAAGGGCCACAAGCTGAAGATATTCATATTGTTAAATAACTTTTTATTTCTATAGAAGCCCATAGTGTTAAAAACTATGCCATTTAGTATTGAGTTTTTAATTGTTGCTACAGGTCTGGGGATCTTTTGGGGTTACCATCTGTGGCATTTTTTTCAGATTAAACGCACGCCATTAGCGACATCAACAGGCTTCAATAATAAAGCACGTTCTATTTGGATTAAGCACATTCGCGAGAATAGCTTAGATATTCTTGCCATCCAAACACTGCGTAACTGGACAATGGCGGCTACTTTTTTGGCATCGACCTCTATACTCATTGCTTTGGGTGTTCTTAGTTTTGCACTGACGACAGATGGTCTCAGTGAAATTGCTCATGAATTAAACTATTTAGGTTCACAGTCTCATACCATTTTGCTGATCAAGGCACTTTTCCTGGCTGCTGATTTTATGTTTGGCTTTATCTCCTTTATTTTGGCTGTACGTTTTTATAACCATGCCTCTTTCTTAATTAATATTCCTGATAATTATAATTTATCAATTAATTCTGAAAGTGAGTTCACAGCAATTAATCAAGGTGCCCTTTGCTACAACCTTGGTATGCGAGCTTATTATTTCTCTATCCCATTAGCTTTTTGGTTGTTAGGTCCTATATGGATGTTAATTTGTGCACTTATTGTCACTTTTGTTGTCTATAAACTTGATCACGGTATCTAGGAGCCTGACAGGCTCCTAGTCGTTGTCCTGGACAGACGGTTAGGAAATTACATAACAGGGTAAAAATATGAAAAAAATGATATTATTTTCGGTTTTATTATTAAGCTCATCACTATTGTCAGCAGAAGGAAGCTCCTGGGAAGAAGTAGGAGAGAGTATAAAGAGCACTTCCAGTAAAACATGGGATG
>WTAX01000357.1 GCA_013139395.1 Gammaproteobacteria bacterium
GCTTGAAAATGATTACGTTGTGCTTCCCCGCTTGGATTGTCTAAAGCCCACCATGTCTTTTTACCAACAATGCCATCTGCTTTCAGGGATACTCCTTTATTATCAATATGCTGTAACTGAAACAACACGACATTTTCATAAGTGATCTCTTCGAATATCCCATTGGGTGGAATTCTATCGTTAAAATATCCATGTGATGATAATAGATGCTGTAGATGAGCAACATCTGGATCAGCTTCCAATTGGCGTAGTGTAGAATTTGTTGCCATATAAAACTCCATTTCAATCGCAATTAAATATCGCGGATTCAAAAATTGGCCGAAACCTGATTTATGCTACCAATAGATAAAATTATTAAGCTGGAGATATTCTGTATCAATTATTCAGATACCATCTGATTAACTAGTCTTTCAGTTAGGTATATGCTCAGGAAAGCAGAAATTTTTAATTGAGAAATTTATGACTGAACCTATTATTGATACCAAGTTTTCTTAATAAAAACAAATAAAATATCTATTATATAAGTCACTAAAGATACTACAGAAATGGAAAAAAGATGTGCCCTGGAATACTGAATAAGGATCATTCTCGTGCAGGGATACAGAAAAATTCCAAGCAAAAGTTTAAGTATATCCATACAACTTCAATCTTAGCTTGTCTTTAATCATAGCCGAATAAGAATCAATGTCAAACAAAAATATCATAGCGGCTTTATTTTGCTATCAATTGCTAGTAGTCAGTTTAGCTTTAACCTCTTCCAATTTTTTTTTGCATTTTTAGTAGAAGATGTCCACAGGCACTGATGAGATGGACGCCTCTTTCTTGCGGTGTCAAAATGCACCATTCATATTCGTAGTCTGTTTTTAGGAATAACACCCACCTTGCAACTTGAGACTTTATATATTCTGATGATATGAACAATATATTTATTGTTCTCTCGATAAAAATCTAATAATTCTTTTATTTTAGGCAGTGCTTCAGAAGTGCCAGGGATTTCTAACGGCTGGCCACCTGTTACTAAAACAGAGGACATTTTTTGTAATTGTAGATTGATTCAATCATTATGATTTTTGGTGCACTTTATGATTCTTTACTGAGATGGGATAGTTTATGAGCATTGAGTTCCCAGTTTTTTCCATCAAAGGGTTCAATAATCAATTCCTCTGGCTGTGGATCGAGACATCGGACATTGACATCATAGCCATCAGGGTTTGAGCGAGGAATATAAAATGACTTGATGCCGCAAATTTTGCAAAATTTATGTTTGGCTTCAGCACTATCAAAGGTGTATGTGGTCAGATGACTTTCACCCTGAATCAGATTAAATTTTGATTCTGGGACAATCAAATGCAAGAATCCGGACTTTGAACAAATACTGCAGTTGCAATCCTGACACACTATTTTTTCAGGTGCTTCAACTTCAAATTGAACAGCACCACAATGGCAACTACCTTTATAAATCATAATTATTCTCTTATGGCTTTATACAATTACAATTACAATTACAATTCATCGACCTGGCTCATAGGATTCATACTGTGGTAAATCCCCGTTAATTTCATCCCAATTCGCCTTTGATGTTGTAAATATATGAGCCATAGGGCGTTCTTTAATATCAGAAGTAATAGTTCCTAATCGTATACGAAGCTGATCAGGCTTTGATTCTGTTTTACTTATAATTGGGGAGCCGCAAATCTGGCAAAAGTATTTTGTCTGTCCTGGTGATGATTCATAAGCAGTCAGTTTATCTTCTCCTGTGAGGATTTTAAAATCACATGAGTTTACAATGCCATTGGTTGCAAAAGCACTCCCTTGAGCTTTTCGACATTGAGAGCAATGACAATGTATTATATGACTAATCTGACCTTTAATTTCGAAGTGAACAGCACCACAAAGACAACCACCTGAGTACATATCATTCCTCCTGTAATCAGTTACTAAACTCAGTATCCCAAACTAAATTCAATAACTCAATATCTTTGAGTTTTTTCCTAACAGGGCAATCCGGGCATCCTTGAGTACTTGGGGTATTAGAACATCCATTGCATCCAGAAATAACCTGTCTGGCCTCATTTATTTCATGAGTTATCCTTTCAAGTTCTTTTATTTGACCACCAATAGCACTGAGAACCATCTCTAAATGATGTTCCACCTGAACACTGCTTTCATCACCCGTTTGACTTTGTTCTCTTTTTTCTCAGTTGAGATTCAACATTATATTTTTGAGCGGTACTCAAATTGTCGCTGACATAAATCATTATTACAGAGCAAACTACTTGTATGTGCAAGCAGTTTATTTTATAGTGAGCAGTATGTTTGAACAATGTCTTTATTTTAATACCATTAAGTTTTCACGCCTGATCAACTCACTCTGGGAGGAAGCCTATCGTCCTTTAGGACTATCCCCCTCTCATGCTTATGCTATTCAATTTATTCTGGAACAACCTGGGATAACACCCAAAAATTTGGCTGAGAAAATGAGGCTTAACTTATCAACTGTCACTCGATTTGTAGATAGTCTCACGTCAAAGAAATTGGTTGAACGGCGCAAGGAAAATAAGGACAAAAGAGAATGCAGTATCTATCCAACCAATACAGGTAAAAAATTACAAGCTGATCTTCAATTAATTTCAAAAACTTTGCATAAGACAATTCGAGAACTGTTAGGGGCTGAAGATGTGAATAATGCCATTACACTCATTAAGGATTTCAGCAACAAAATTATTTCCGAAACGGAGTAAATAGTTATGAGAGCCATCAGCCAGACAATAGCCATCAGCCAGACAAGAGACTTACATGAAATATTTCATTCAGGAGAACTAAGCGCTCAAAAACGTTTCAATAAAAGAAAAAAATGGAATGAAAACGCCATAGCCGGGCTTAATAAAATGTTTAAAGAAGCCATTGATGATGAAACAGCCTATTTCATCGAAGGTCAAAAATTCTTTTTTATTTCAACCGCTGACAATAAGGGGGAATGTGACTGTAGTTTTAGAGGAATTGAAGAAAGTGAGTCAGAGCATCAACCGCAAAGCGTCTTTGTTCCCAATTCAAAAACGTTAATATTTCCTGATTACGCAGGGAACAACATTTATAATTCTTTGGGTAATATTATGGTCAATCCTCAGATTGGTTTATTATTTATCGATTTTCATAGCGCATTACGACTGAGAATAAACGGCGGTGCAAAAATAATTGAAGACAAAAATAGTTACATAAATCTATGGCCAAAAGCATTGAGGTATATCGAAGTTGATGTAAAGCAGGTCTACTATAATTGTTCAAAACGAATAAAAGAAAGCGTAAAAATTTAATATTTCATTTAAAACTGACAGAGTATTATTGCGGAGCAAATAATGAAACTATACTACTCAAATACTTCACCTTATTCACGAAAAGTACGACTTGTCATCAAGATGAAGGGATTGGACAAACAAGTTGAAGATATTTTGATTAACCCGTTTGAAGATAAAGCCAAACTAAAAGCCATTAATCCTCTGGGAAAAATACCCGCACTGGTACTGGAGAATAATGAGGTTTTATTTGATAGCCCGGTTATTTGTCACTACCTCGACAGTCTATCCGAAGATAAGCCGCTCATTCCCCGCAAAGGCTGGCAAAAATGGTTGGTATTACGTTGGGAAGCACTTGCCGATGGTTTAACAGATGCCGCTTATAACATCGTAGTGGAAAGACGTCGACCTGCCTCTGAACAATCAATCTCATCAATATCTCAGTGGGCAGAGGAGATTCAGCAGGTATTACATGAGATGGAAATCAGGCTCGAAGAACTGGACGGAGAAACCACACTGGCACATCTTGCCGTTGGCGCGGCCATTGGCTATTTGGATTTTCGCTTGCCTGAATTGTTATATGAATCAAATTGTCCACAGGTGGCAATACGTCCACAGTTAATATCATGGTACGAAACCTTCAAGACTCACCCACCCATGCTAACCACACGACTTAGTTAAAACAACGAATCGCCTTGTCATTTCATATATTTGTCCATGCCTAAATATAAATATTTGGTGTAATGTTGTAAGATGCGCTAAGAAACCAATTTAAACTATTGCCATGGTGAATAAATGTGCAATCAAGTATTAATTTTACTGATTTTTTCATCTCTTTTTAGTAATGCTTATTCAGACACAGGCATGACAGAGACGGAAATTGAAAAATGGTTTAATGAAGATACCACCTTACCTGTTCAGGTTGATGAAGGTGAATTGCTTTTCTTGTCTGAAGCAACTGAAAAACCGATACTACATTCCATCAGTGAACTTACTATCGATCAGCACAGTATAAATAGCGGCTGGACAACAATATCTCAATGTTATATACATCTTGACCCTGTTGCCAGAACTGAGGTCGTCTATCAATACCAATCTATGAAAAACTTTCACATCGTATCCAAACAGAATATCCAATCTGCCAAAATTAATAAAAATTCCATTGCGCTAGAAAATGTCTTGCTTAATGCGCAATTGTGTATCCGAGCGGATGTGAAAATTTTTAACCGGCAATCGAACGACACGTTTAGTCTAATAAATGGCCCTTATCACCGAAAGTTTCTTGATGGTTATTTCCCCTATCATGTTACCCTGATCATTCATTACCCTGAGAAAAAATTAAAAATTATTACCACTAATCCTACAAAACAACCCGGTTTTCAAGTTAAAAATGAGGTAGACAAGATTATCTTTGACAGTGTCTTTTCAGGTAAGTTAAATATTGAGGCAATCTTTAAACAACGATAATTTAACATAATTTCCTGATCGTAATTTCCGTACACCCATTAATACTACTTTTTACAATACGAAGTTATCAGATTTTCTACTTTCAATACCAATTAATTTAAATAGATGGGTGTCTGCCCAGGGTAATCTAATTAACTTGAAATCACTTATTTCCTTCTTTTCATAGGTATTAAAAATAATCAATTACACCTTTCAACTTTGTTTTTACAACAATATTCAACCAAAGGGTTGACTATCTGGTTTTTTCATTATACTAAACCATATGGTTGAATATAAAAACGACAAAATTCTTACTGAATTACTCAAAGCAATGAGTGATACCACTCGCCGCTCCCTGCTAAGACAACTTTGCCAGCAGGGTTCTAGTCGAGTAACAGACTTAGCTGATTATTATGATATGTCACTCAATGCGGTATCCAAGCATATAAAGATTCTTGAAAAAGCCGGACTCGTTACACGCAAAACGATAGGTAGAACCCATTGGATTGAAGCAAATTTAGTGCAGATTAATATCGTCGATAACTGGTTGAAAGAACTCAAATCAATTTGGGAACTGCGTTTAGAAAAACTTGACGAAGTATTAAATAAATAATGGAGATGCTAAAAATGACTGATCTAACTGTAAATGTAACTAAAATAATCAATGCCTCAATTGAAAAAGTATTTGATGCATGGTTAAACCCTGAAACATTGTCCCAATTTATACTGCCAATGCCCGGTATGCCACAGCCGCAAACTGAAACAGATGCACGTGAAGGTGGCAGCTTCACAATAATTATGCAAGTTGGTGGCGACAAAATTTCTCATACTGGAAAGTATTTAGAAATAAGTCGCCCTAATAAACTGGTATTTACCTGGGAGTCCCCCTTTTCAACGGATGGCAGCACCGTTACGCTAAACTTTAGCGATTTAGGTGAAAACAAAACCAATGTTGAGCTTACTCAGATCAAGTTTATTGATGAAGAAAGTAGAGCAAATCATGAAGGCGGTTGGGATAATATCCTGACAAGTTTAAACAATGTATTTGGCTAGGAGCTTGTCTGAGAATAGATAACCTACTGCGGAAAAACGCCTCACCTTGTGGCACTACTAACGGCATTTCTTATGGCTACGGTGATGTCTGTTCTTTTGCACTGGACTGGAATTGATAATATGCCCTCTGCCATAGGGCTTGGCGCATTATTGTGGTTAGGAGTCACTTTGCCAGACAGCATTCCTTATTATCGTTTTACTAAAATACCCTTTGGGGTACTCGTTCTCGACACCTGTCATACTTTAGCTATGCTTTGTGTTGCTGCATTTGTGTTAAGTCTTTGGCAATAAAGTCTTTGCTATTAAGACACCACAACCATGCTGGCACCATTTTAATTATGCCATGATCAAGCTCAATAACTTCTTCATCCTGTATAGTAATAATAATACCATCAACCAATCCAGTCTCAATCATTGCTTCTTCCAGTGCTCTTATTTCCCTTTCTCTGGTTTTTGGATCATCTATATTGTATGAAACCTGATAAAGTGATTGTCTGCCATCTTGAGCAGTGGTAATAAAATCAACCTCATAACCACTTTTTGTTCGGTAATAATCGATTTGCTGCCCTTCTCGCCTCAATTGCATATAAACAAAATTTTCTAATATTTGTCCGAAGTCAGAACCCGGGTGATTTTTATAGGCGTAAATCAATCCAGTATCAATGACATAAATTTTTCTGGCATTCACTCTTTTTGCTCGCTCAGAACGGGAATGAATAGAGACTGGGTAAATCAGGTAAGCATCCGTCAGATATTCAAAAAACTCGTGCAGAGTATTTTTACCACAAGTCACCCCTTGTGATTTTAAGTCATTATAAAATTTATTAATGCTAAATAGAGCAGCCGGACTATTTAATAAGTGACGAACCAACATCCTCAATGGAATGATATTACCGATTTGATATCGCTCAATGACATCTCTGAGAATAACCACATCAACATATTCCTGTAGTATGCGATAACGATAGTCTGAAGCTACATTCTGGATTTCAGGAAAACCACCAGTAACAAGGTAATTCCTGAATCTATTTTCAATCAGCGAACGTTTCTTTGCCCCAGGTCGAGTTTGCCCCACATCAATTTTCTGTTGTTCCAGCACTTCTCTAAAGCTGAAAGGAAAGACTTCAGTACTGATTGAACGCCCTCTTAATGACGTGGCAATCTCTTTACTCAGTAATTTTGCAGATGAACCAGTGACAATAAGCTGAATATTTTCAGTATCAATCAAACGACGGCAATAACTTTCCCAACCCGGGGTATTCTGAATTTCATCAAAAAAGAAATAACAGGTGGCCTCTCGCATTTCAGGATACAGGCGAAAGTAACTATCACTGATTTTCCCCAATTCAGAAACACTTAAAGGTAAAAGTCGTTCATCGTCAAAATTAATGTACAGCATGGCCTCTTTTGCTATTCCCTGCTGTAAATAATCTTGCATTATTTGAAATAACAGAAAAGTTTTGCCTGTACGGCGCATACCAATCACTGTATCTATTTTACCTTTTAAACAAGGGAGATTGATATTACGTCTGGAGAACTGAGGTAGTGCCCGTTCATGATAGTCAACAATTAGCTGTTCTATTAACGAATCCACAATTTATCCTTTAAATAATGATAAATTCAATATAACTTATCTTTCAGATAAACACAACAACCAAACTTGCACAACACCTAATCCACTTGAATTCTTGACGTTTCAGCCAAAGACAAATGTTTACATTGCAGTTGCTGGTTATGCATTTTTATATATTAAACTTATATTTTTTGACATGTATAAGTTAATTGGCTTATGCGTTTTTCTTGTCAAAAATTCTTATTTAGATAAATACTCTCAATTGCAACTCAGCTAATAGTAGTAATTTGGTAACAGTATAAATTAGAGTTCAATTTCACCTTTCATATACATCACAGCTTTACCAGAAATTAAGACTCGCTCACCTGCTAATTCACAATAAACTTCTCCACCTCGTATTGATACCTGCTTTGAGTGGAAATTATATACCCCAAGTTGATCTGACCAATAGGGAACTAATTGTGTATAGGCTGAGCCAGTGACTGGATCTTCATTAATTCCATATTTAGGAGCAAAGAAACGACTGACAAAATCATATCTTGTCCCTTTTGCTGTAATAGCAACACCTCTAAGATCCAATTTTTCAAGTAACGAAAAGTCTGGCTTTGCATTCAATACACTCTGCTCATCAGAAAGAACAACAATGTAGTCTTCTGAGCGTAGGCACTCAATCGGTTGACTATTAAATGCTTTAACAATTAGTTCAGGTATTTTACAAGAAGTGGGGGCTTGGGCTGGGAAATCCAGCTTCAGCCAATCACTATTTCTATTAACCCTCAGTAAGCCACTTCTCGATTCAAACACAATTTCATTATTTTTATAATCCAGTAGATTAAAAATAACATACGCACTAGCCAACGTTGCATGTCCGCAGAGATCAACTTCATTCATCGGTGTAAACCAACGAATGTGATAGCCCTTATCTGTAGGAATAAAGAAAGCGGTTTCTGATAAATTATTTTCAGCAGCAATTGATTGCATTAATTCATCAGGCAACCATGAATCAAGAGGACAAATAGCCGCAGGATTACCTTCAAAAGGTCGGTTTGCAAATGCATCAATTTGATATAGCATAAGTTTCATTGATATTTTTTCTCTTGATAATAATTCACATCACTTTTAGAATTTCAATTTCATAAATAAGAATGTCTCTGTTCATAGAGTTAGGAGCCTGTCCGAGAATAGAAGTCGTAGCGAGGGAAAGCTGTTTTGAGTCAGATTTTTCTATCATTTGAAGCCAATAGTTGTTCTATTAAATGAAAATGATAGGAAAATATGGCCAAAATCAGCT
>WTAX01000175.1 GCA_013139395.1 Gammaproteobacteria bacterium
TCATTGGAAAACAGCTGGTTATACTTTAAATACTGATTGGAACGAACCCGTGCAATTTTCATGGGAGTATGAAAAATAGTATAAGCAATCTGACAAGCGATCATATTGGTTTCATCGCTATTAGTAACAGCAATCACCATATCAGCATCATCACAGCCTGCCTGATTCAGGATATCCGGATGTGAACCACGCCCTCTTACGGTACGAATATCCAGTCTGTCCTGCAAAGTAGCCAGCTTGCGACCGTCTAAATCAACAACAGTAATATCATTGTCTTCATTAGCCAGGTTTTCAGCTAACGATGAGCCGACCTGACCTGCACCTAAAATTAAAATTTTCATAACGCCGGTGTTTTTCCAGTTTATTTACTTTTTTTTGCAATTTTTTTAGCATCAATACCCAGTGTCTTCATTTTACGATATAAATGAGTTCGCTCTACACCGGCTAATTGCGCCACTTTACCAACACTACCACCAACCGCAATCAGTTTTTCTTCAAGATAAGCTTTTTCAAACAGTTCTCTTGCTTCTTTGAGTGGATAAGAAAACAGGGATTTCAGTGCACTATCATGACTAGCCGACTCATTTAAGCCGGTACTTTCCTGACTTTGAAGCTGAGATTCTATACTACTTTCAACTTCATCCAGGGTAATGTTTTCTTCATCAGATGCAATTAAAAGTCTCTGCACCAGATTTTTTAACTCTAACAAATTACCCGGCCAGTTATAATTTCTGAGTTTATTTAAGGCGGCAATGGAAAAACTACGATAATTAAATTGTTCCTGCTGAACAAATCGGTCCCGATAATAATTCAATAAATCAGGCACATCTTCACAATGTTTTCGTAGTGGTGGTATTTTTACCTGTAATACATTTAATTGAAAATAAAGTTCTGATTTAAACTTACCCTGTTTCACTAATTGCTCCAGAGAGTAGTGAGATGCGGTAATAATGCGGCAATTAAGCATAATAGAGTCGTTGCCGCTAATGCGATGAAACTTTCCTGTTTCTAAGGTACTTAATAACAGGCCCTGAGTCGCTAAGTCCATATCACCGATATCATCAATATAAAGCGTTCCTCCACGAGCTTGCTCCAACAGACCATAATAAATCTTACCATCTGCTTCAGAACCAAAGAGTTCTCTTGCTGAGTTATCAATGTCTAAAGTAGCCACCCCAAGTTCAATATAGGGCTGTTCAGAGCGGTTACTTTTATGGTGTAACAAGCGTGAATATTTACTTTTTCCACTACCCGGCTCACCAACAAACAACACTCTGGAATCATGCTGTGCTATTTGTTCTATTTCCTGACACAAGGCTTGATTGACCTTACTTTTGCCAACCGGTTCATCGACAGCAAAAAGCTGCTGACGCATTCCCTGATTTTCTCTATCCAGTTTATGTGCTTCAAGTGCATGCTCCACTGTGAGTAACAATTTTGCCAGTGACAGCGGCTTTTCAAGAAAATCATAAGCACCTAAACGAGTTGCTTCCACGGCAGTTTCCACGCTGCCGTGGCCTGACATCATGATCACTGGAAAATTATCCAAAATATTATCGCTATCTTCCTTCCATTCTTTGAGCAGACTGATGCCGTCAATATCAGGCATCCAGATATCCAATAGCACTAATTCCGGCCGCTTTACTCGACAACTTTCTCTGGCAGTATTGCCGTTTTCAGCAATATTGACCTCATAACCTTCATCCTGAAGTATTTCCTGCACCAGTTCACGGATATCAGGTTCATCATCAACAACAAGTATATAGGCTGACGCCATCTTTTTTCCTCAAATTTTGTTCTATAATTTGTTAACTCTCAGCATAGGCTTAACAAGCGTTATTTAGAAATACACTGAGTAGTTACATATGATTTTTGTATTAAAGAGGTAGTTTATCAGGCTACCGGTAATTTGATTACAATTTTTGCACCACCCTCAGAAGAATTTTCTGCCCGGATAGAACCGCCATGTTCTTCAATAATTTTTTTCACAATAGCCAGACCAAGCCCCGTGCCCTTGGGTTTATTGGTCACATAGGGGTCAAAAATATTAATGAGCAGCTCCTCTGGGAATCCCGGCCCATTATCAGTTAACTCTAAAATGCTCCAATATTGATTATTCACTTCCAATAAGCTGGTTTTTACTTTCAGATGGATTTGATCCTGTTCAGAAGCTGCCTCCACTGCATTTTTAATCAGGTTATGAAAAACCTGTCTTAAACGTCCCTGATCAGCTTCAACCAGAGTACCACTAATGGCTAAATCCTGCTCAATAGTGAGTTTGTTGTTAGCACGATAGAGATCCACCACCTCCATCAACAAACGTTCTATCTCCAGTGGATGCATTTTTAATTCAGGCATTTTGGCATATTCTGAAAATGCTCTCACCATATCTTTCATGCTATCGACCTGGTTAATAATAGTCGATGTTAAGCGATCCAGAGTTTCCGCATCTTTTGCATCCATTGTTTTTAAGTATTTATGACGCAGGCGTTCAGCTGACAGCTGAATAGGTGTGAGCGGATTTTTAATCTCATGAGCCAGACGTCTTGCCACTTCACCCCATGCGGCATCTCGTTGTGCCTGGACCAGAGAGGTGACATTTTCAATCACGATAACATAACCGCCGTCAGCAAGCGCATTACCCCGGCAAAGCAAGGTTTTTCGACCATCAGACTCATTCAGAGTCACCTCTTCACTCCAGTGTTTTATACGATTTTGGATTGATGTCATTATCCATCGAATAAGTGATTCTAATTCCGGTTTTTCTTTAGTCAATTGAAATAATGACAGGCCAAGATATTCATTAACATTAATTCCTAAAATCAAACTGGCTTCGGGATTACTGGTACGAATTTCTTTATTTTGCGACAAACTGATAATACCTGATGACAGGTTGCTTAACACAACTTCCAGATAATCTCTTTGCTGTTTGGCTTGCTGGTGACTTTCTTCCAGGGCATTGTGTGTTTGTGACAGGCGACGAACCATTTTATTAAATGATTGAATCAATAAGCCAAAGTCATCATCATTGAGCAGCGGAATAGGCTTATGATATTCACCTTCAGCAACAGCCTGAGTACCTTCAGCCAGATCTCTGATAGGGGCTGCAATTCTTTTGGCGGAGTAAAAGGCCGCCCAGACGGCACTTAAAATACCCAGAAGTAAAACCAGTGACAGGGTAAGAGTAAAACTGAGTTTGAGCGGCTGGCGTAGATATACCAGGCCTTTATATTCAGAATATGCCTGCTGCACACTGGCAGCAAGCCTGTGTTGACGTACACTGACAGGAGCCATGGCCTGCAGGATCAAATAACCTTCTTCATTGTCAAAGACAATACGCACCAATACTCGAATCATGCGATTTGATTCTTCATTTAAATCTAAAACGACATGATCCCGTCCCTGCCGCAGCGGTAACAACAAGTCAGAACTGGGCAAATCAGGCACAATATCCCCTTCTTCAACCGAGCTGGACCCCAAAACCCGTCCTCTTGAAGTCATTAAAGTGACTTCATCCACACCACTTTTTTCCCTGATTTCACTCAATGAAACCACTGAAAGAGTATTGAGATCAACCAGGATTTCATCACTGAGGCGACGAATTTGACGCAGCATTGTTTTCTTTTTTTCATCCACCGATGAACGACTTAAATCCATTGCATCTTCTAATGCCTGCTCTACAGTGACATCGAACCAGCTGTCAATACTGCGATGAATAAATTGAATGGAAAAGCTATACACCACCAGTGCTGGTAAAACAGCAAGACTGACAAAAATAATCACCATACGCAAGGTCAATCGTGAACCCGCTACACGCTGGCGCAGCTGACGCTGCAAACGCCAGCCCTGACGCGCAATAAGAAATATCAGCATTGCTAAAATAACCAGATTAACCGCTAACAATAAATAATAGAGTTGCTGGAATTGCTCTGCATCCATCGATGCACTGCTGATCATGCGTAGTGAAAAGAACAACATCAACAACATGATAAAAATGGCAACAGGACCACTAAATGCTTTTCTTATCATTCACTTTGCTCTTTTTCTTCACTTGATGGAACATTATTTTTTAACGTATTGTTAGTTGAGGTATTATTTGCTGCCTTAATGGGTACATCGTCCGGTACACCATGGTCAATACGCCCGGAAACAGCATTAAATTGATTAAGTTCCAGTATTAAGTCCATATTATCAGCCGCCTGTTCCGGAGCTTTTGGTTTATTACTCATCGGCCATTGATACCATGTGCTTTCCAGACGCCAGGATGATGACAGAGAGGCGACCTGTCTTAACGCTGGCGGCAGGTGACTGATATCAAGTGAGATGCGCATTTGAACAGAATATTGCTCATTTTTAGTCAGTTCTTTATTTTCTATCAAACGAGCACCCCTAATCGTGCCCAGTACAGCCATCGCATCCTGACGAGTATTAAAGGAATAACGCTCTCCTGTAGCAATATTTGTCACTTCATGAACATTGGTTAAGGGATGATAACGCAATTCAAAGAGCTGTACTGAACGTTTGATAAAGACATTGCGCCACCAGATTCGTTCACGTAATACCTGAACTTCAACAGCAATGGTCAAAGGGATGCCATTTTCCAAAGCATCGACGACAGCATCAGGAAAGCGCATTTTTAAATCAGCATCAATGACAATGCCATTTTTATGCTCATACGAACTTGCTGAAACAACTTGAAAATTCCCTTTATTTGTTAAGTGAGGCAACACGTTAAACAGGAAGAATACGGCAAAAGAACCAATTAAAATACTCGCCAGGATAATAAAAAACTGACATTTTGGGCAACGTTTACGGCGCCTGCGTTTACTCATTATTTCATCACTATGCTCAGTCAGACTGTGAGTCATTTTCAGCTACTTTTTCTAAGCAGAGCATAATAAAAACCATCCATATTATGTTCACCGGGTAAGATTTGACGTCCAAACGGCATACGAATACCCCAGTCAGCCTCAATTAATATTTCTGTTGCATTGCTATTTTTTTGTCTGTTAAGAAACGCCTCTACCTGCCTGTCATTTTCATCTCTTATTATGGAGCAGGTTGCATATAGAAGAAGCCCCCCTGGTTTTAACATCAACCAGAGATTATCCATAATTTGTGCCTGTAGTTGTGTCAGAGCTGCAATATCTTCCTCACGACGCAGTAGTTTAATATCCGGGTGCCGTCTAATCACTCCCGTTGCCGAGCAGGGAGCATCAAGCAAAATCCGGTCAAACTGTTCACCATCCCACCAATCCTGTTTGCTTGCATCTGCAGTCATTAAGAGTAACTTTTCATGTGGGATTTTCAAACGCCGGCTATTTTCCTCAACACGTTTCAGCCGCTCTGAACTCACATCCAGCGCAACGACTTTTTTCAGGCCGGCTTGTTGCTCAAACAGATGCATTGTTTTGCCGCCAGGCGCCGCACAGGCATCTAAAATCAGATCGCCCGGCTGAGGTGATAGTAAACCGGCTGCCAATTGAGGCGCACCATCCTGAACGCTGAGCGCACCTTCTGAAAAGAGCGGTAATTTATCCACCGATAGAGGTTTATCCAAAACAATAGTATGGCTATGCACAGATGTTTCTACTTCAGAAAAAGATATTTCATTTTCCTGCAGCATTTGCTTATAAGTTTCAAGTTCAAATTGCTGATTGATCCTCAAGGTCATGGGTGGGCGCTGATTACCAGCATCCAGTATTGATTCAACCGGCCGCTCTATTCCCTTCCAGGAACTTTTTATTGCATTAACTAACCACTCGGGATAAGCAAAACGACTATCATAAGAACGATCCACTGCTGCTAACAAAGCATCTTTTTCTCTCAGGAAGCGTCTTAAAATAGCATTGACCAGGCCTTTAGCCCATGACTGTTGTAATTCATCACAGGCATTGACTGTTTCTTTAACCACAGCATAATCCGCTTTATCAAGATAATTGAGCTGATATAAGCCAACTAACAAAAGAAAATGAACACTTTTCTTTTTACCACGCAGAGGTTTGTTCAGCATATTGCTCAGCAATGGGTTCAGACGATAATACCAGCGCAAAACACCAAAACTGATCTCTTGTGCCAGAGGACGATGTTCTGCCTTTGTTTGCTCCAGATAGCGTGGTAATAAGCTGGCTAGCGACAGACCTTCTTCGACACACCCCTGAATAATTTTACTCGCTGCGGCCCGAGAAGAGAGCTCCTGGCAGGCGGGATGTTTCGATGTTTTGGGGCTGTGCTGTTTTGTTTTCACTATGACTTCTTCATTCAGGGGTATATTATCTACCAATGACAGCTCGATTAGCCGGCACTAAAATTGACACCCATTAAACTTTGACCATTGATAAAATCTTTTACCATAATTCGTTTTTTACCCGGCATTTGTAATTCTATTATTCTCACCACACCATTTTTAGCACAAATATCAATCCCTTCTGATGATTCTGCGATCACTTCACCATATTGCTGCTCATTGTAATGAACGTCGCAACGAGCGTCATGCTCAAGCAGACAAGCCTGCCATAAACGTAAAGATTTGCCATTATAGTGAGTATACGCAACCGGCCAGCTATTAAAGGCCTGAATTTTTCGCACAATAGAGCGAGCTTCATGATGCCAGTCAATCTGCGCTTCCTGTTTATCCAGCTTATGGGCATAAGTTGCCTGTGCACCATCTTGTGCCTGCGGCTGCAAACAATGTGCTTCAATATCACCCAGAGTGTGCATCATAGCAATCGCTCCCATTGCTGCAAGCTGATCATGCAGACTGCTTCCGGTATCTCCGGCATCAATATCACAACGTTTTATCAGCAGCATATCACCTGTATCAAGTCCCTCATCCATTTGCATAATGGTGACACCACTTTGTTGATCACCGGCAAGAATTGCACGTTGAATCGGAGCAGCGCCACGCCATCGAGGCAAGATAGAAGCATGAATGTTGAGGCAGCCATGCTGAGGGGCAGTTAAAACAGCTTTAGGTAAAATCAAACCATAGGCGACAACAATCATAACATCTGCCTGCAGTTCAATTAATTCTTGTTGAGCGCCTTCATCTTTAAGACTCACCGGCTGATAAACAGGAATTTCATATTCCACTGCCAGCGCTTTGACCGGACTCGCAGTTAATTTTCTGCCCCGACCTGCAGGGCGATCCGGCTGAGTGTAAACAGCAATAACCTCATGTTCTGAATCCAACAGGCTTTGTAAAGCAACTGCCGAAAAATCAGGGGTTCCTGCAAAAATAATTTTCAATATTTTTCCTTTGTATTTATTCAGCTAAGCTCAAACTATAACTGCCAAACTATAACTGCTTTAAGCCTATGCTCACTTACATTCTCTGACGCTGCTGCTTTTCCAGTTTCTTACGAATACGTTCACGCTTTAGTTTAGAAAGATAATCAACAAATAACTTGCCTTGTAAATGATCAATTTCATGTTGTAGACAAACCGCTAATAAACCATCAGCCTCTATTGTTTGCTCATTGCCTTTTTTATCAAGATATTTAACCACCACCTCATCAGCCCGTTCAACTTCTGCATAAGTATCTGGAACTGAAAGACAGCCTTCTTCCATTATCTCTTTACCTGAGTGAGAAATAATTTCAGGGTTGATAAGACAGTATGGTTGATTTTTATCCTCAGATATATCAATAACTATGATTTGTTCATGCACATTGATCTGAGTAGCCGCCAGGCCAATCCCCGGTGCGGCATACATTGTTTCCAGCATATCATCCAACAAGCGTTGATGTGTGCTTGTAACCTGTTCAACTCGTTTTGCTTTGGTGCGCAAACGTTCATCCGGGAAACAAAGAATATTCAATAAAGCCATATTTTATCTAACTCTGGTTTTTCACTACTTAATTAATAATAAGATCTACGACAAAACTAAACATTGCTTGCAAACAATTGTTTTACTGAAGAACTCATTCTGTTTATTCATAATAAATTGTATCAGCAAACTCCGACCAACAATCTAAAATTACAATTTTATCAAAAAATGTACTCTTATTGATAGAAAAAGTGTTAACCAGGTTGGTAATTTTTAACAAAACACTTTATATTTAACAATAAACATTATAAATTTAAGCTAATCTATGGATTTTATTATAAATTTTTAATAATTTTGTGGTTTTATCTTAGACTCTTTACTAAAATTATCTTAGACTCTTTACAAAATATATCTTAAAGACACGATTCGATTTGCAAAAAATTGACGAAATGAGTCATTCGATTGCAGATTTATACTAATTATCAAAGATGATAATTTCCAATGAATTTAGGGATTCATATGAAAAACATTAAGACGCTTTTTTCTTTGGCTACATTTATTCTTATGCTTGTAGCAGCATCATTTTCCTTGGCCGAAGAGGTGGCAGTGGAGCTCAAGCCGGGCCACCCGCAACAATACACAGTAGTAAAAGGGGATACACTATGGGATATCTCCGGCATGTTCTTAAAAAAACCATGGTATTGGCCAGAAATCTGGCACATTAACCCGCAAATAGAAAACCCCCACCTTATTTATCCAGGTGATGTTCTCAAACTGGTTTATATTGATGGCAAGCCTTATATTACGCGCAGCAAATATGGCAAACGAACTGTTCGCCTCAGCCCTGAAACAAGAATAGAAGAACTTGATCGAGCGATTCCAACTATACCATTGGATATCATTTCACCTTACCTCACAAGAAATCGTATTTTGAATGCTCGAGAGTATTCACAACTGCCCTACATTGTCGGTATTAATGATGAACACATGTCTGCCGGTGCAGATAATTCGATTTATGTCATGGGGATTCCAGAAGACAGCAATGATGCTGTTTATGGCATTTACAGACGCGGTAATGCCTATAAAAACCCCGTTAATAAAAAAGAAATCCTGGGTTATGAAGCCATTTACCTTGGTGAAGGAACTATGGAGCGCAAAGGTAGTCCTGCGACGATCTATGTTGAAAAATCCAAAGCAGAAATCCTCAAAAAACATCGCGTCATTCCCATCAATCGTGACAAAGTGATTGACACCAGATTCATGCCTAAAGCATCTTCAGTAAAACGTTCTGCAAGAATTATTGGCGTACTGACATCAGGTATGCAGCCAGGTGTTAAAATGGTCGGAGCCATGGACGTGGTTATTGTTGATGTGGGTTTAAAAGATGGCGTTGAATCTGGTGATGTATTTAATATTTATAAAAGAGGCCCTATTGTAAAAGACCCATTGCGTGTCAATCAGAAAGTTAAATTGCCTAATGAACTTAACGGCAATTTAATGATCTTCCGTCCATTTAATCGCTTAAGCTATGCTATTGTAATGGATGCACAATCAACACTTCGTGTTGGTGATGTAGTAAAATCACCATTCATCAGCGAATAAGCCTTTCTCTTGTGGAATACTTTAGTCTTTAGACACGTTGTTTAAATATTTTCTTAAACAGGTGTCTTAAACTAAGGTATTCCAGCATTCACAATCAAGGAGCAATCATGGATGATTTGTCTTATTGGCTGGCATTACACAAAGCATCCGGTATTGGTCCTGCCACATTTAACCAACTCTTTGAACATTTTCCAAATCCCGATGTTTTATTTAATTCTCCTGAAGCACTTAAAGAGCTTGATTTAACGCCTGCCCGACGATCGGCCGTTCAAAAAGCCATACAGGAACCTGACTGGAAAGCAGTTGAACAGGAATTACAATGGGCCGAAACACCTGAAAATCATATTCTGCTATTAACTCACTCCAAATACCCGGAATTATTAAAACAAATTCACGCTCCACCACCGCTATTGTTTGTTAAAGGACAGCTTGATGTACTTAATGACATTCAATTAGCCATGGTCGGCAGTCGCAATCCCAGTGCGGATGGCCATGAGACTGCATGGCAATTTGCTCATCACCTGGCTCAAAGCGGCATGGTGATCACCAGCGGCATGGCACTGGGGATTGATGCACAAAGTCATTATGGTGCCTTAAAAGCCAATGGAAAAAGTATTGCAGTTGCCGGTACAGGTCTGGATCGTATTTACCCGGCACGACATAAAGAACTCGCCTGGCAATTAATAGAGCAAGGTGCCATCATTTCTGAATATCCACTTGGCACCGGGCCTATGAAACATAATTTTCCACAACGTAATCGTATTATCAGTGGTTTAAGTGTTGGAACTCTCGTTGTTGAGGCCGCCTTAAAAAGCGGCTCATTAATTACTGCACAAACGGCATTGGAACAGGCAAGAGAAGTATTTGCTATACCAGGCTCCATTCATAACCCCCTGACACGAGGCTGTCATCAGTTAATTAAATCAGGAGCTAAGCTGGTGGAGACTGCTGAAGACATATTAGAAGAACTATCAAGTTTAATGATTGCCTCACGAATGGGCTCTGCTGATGCCCCTGACTCAATCACTCCTGATAATGCAGTGCAAAATAGTCATTCATTATTACCCAAAATTCAGCAGCAGATATTAAAACAAATTGGCTTTAATCCTGTTTCAATCGATACCATTATTAGCCGTTCGGGTTTAAGCACGGCTGAAATCAATGCCAATCTGGTTTTATTAGAAGTGAATGATTACATTCAATCTCATCCGGGTGGACATGTATCGCTCAAATCAAATTGACAACTTTCTTCTCTATGATGAATGAATTACAATAGAAGCTACTTAA
>WTAX01000118.1 GCA_013139395.1 Gammaproteobacteria bacterium
GTTTTTCATAGTCGTGCCGTAAACACCATTCATGACCATTTAATAACGCCATTCGACTGATGTTATTTGAACCAATATAAGCACATCCTTCAACAATATTTTGTTCTTTTGTTTTAACAAAAATATATGATTTCATGTGAAAACTAATGCTATTGGTACACTCAAAAATTTTTATTTTTGCTCCTCTTTCTTGCAGGAGCAGTAATTGTCGTAAGGCATCAGGATTGGTTATTGATAAATAATCAGAAGTGAGTATCTTTATATTCGTTTTATTATTAAGAGCATCTAATAAAGAATCAAAAAGCAAGTTTAAGCCAGAAACCTGAATAAAAGAAACTGTAATTTCAATTTCAGTAGCATTATTAATTGCCATAACTAACCTGGGTAACAATGAATTCGCATTGTTTCCCGTTGTAAGTTTAGAGCCCTTGTAAAGTTTTTGAACAGACATAATTATTGTTTAAGTTATTTTTTCAAGCACAATCGTTTCCCAAAAAACTTCCGTTCTGCTTAACTGGTCATCTGACTGTTTAATTGTTTTTACCTGATAATGATACCGTGTTGCCAGGCTCTCAATCTCAGCAATTGATACCGGATACATTAAACGTTCATCTGGAGAGGTTCCATGGCGAAGCGTAATAACCAGCAAGCCATGCTGGTTATTAAGTATGGAAAAGGTTTGAAAGGAATTAATTCTTTCCTGAGTGCTCAAGTGCATCCAGACTGCACTGAGTAAAATCATCGACACCTGATTTTTATAGTTTTCCAGTTTAGATAAATCAGGTAATGAATCGACTAGCCATCTAATTTCATCACCATTAAAATTTTCCTGAGTCTTTTTCTTAAATTGTTCATAAAATTCAATAACAGGATCGACAGCAATAACTTTATAACCATGTTCCACAAGCCAGAAAACATCACGTCCTGAGCCTGCCCCAACATCAACTATCAATTCACCTTTTGGTGGTAAATAGGCTAACCAGTCCTGATGCACAGTTTCAAAGTTGACAGAATCATACTGCTGAATCAGCTGCTTATTATTTTTTTTATAAAACTGTAAAGTTTGACCTGTCATTTTTGTAAACTGAAAATCCTTAAATACTGAATAATTATCTGCCTTAGACAATAGTTATTCTCTCCTGTTAATCATTCTACTCTATTACATTTTGTTATATTTTATTAACTCTGAATATAGTGTTTATTTTTTCAATCAAATTATGCTCCTGAGAAAAATATTATAAAGCAGGTATTTCCTCAGGGAACGCCAAAATTTCACCCCGAACAATGATAAATAGGAAAAAATTGACACAGTTTTTACTGAAACAACCAGACTATATATTGTATATAATTACCCACCGTAGTTAGAAGATTTTATTTTTCAAGTTATGACTTTAGAAATATGACTATGGTTATAATTATACATAAATTATAAGTTCGTAAAGACCATCTGGTAATGTTCCTCTTGACCAACAAAAAAATAAACTACATGACGTTCAACTTAACGTTGAAGTATTAATATTGCTCATTCTTATTCACTATTACCACACAACACAATCATCTAATGCTCATATACCACACTAAACTGTCTTAAGACAGGCTAAACTTATGCTACCTTTCCATCAAGATGAATATCTAACATCTCCAGGATCTTTCTCAAGGTACTGGAATTTGTATTTTGATAGTTTTCAGTCTCATATCGGGCAATCTGACGAGCACTCACTCCCACCTTACGACTAAAAGCTTCAATACTCATATGGGCAGCTATTCTATAGCGAATAGGAACAATCATTAGATCGTCCAATGAATGTATTTCAATATCAGATGGTTTACTTTCTTTCAAATGTTCATATTCTTCAATATTCATTTGAATTTCACTGATCAGTTCCTGCATCTGTGCTTTACCTGCCTGCGCGATAAAATCTGGTACACCTTCTTTCCTGGCAGAAGAAACAGATGTTGTTAACAGGGCTAATTGCTTTTTAGCTGCAGCATATTGTTTATCACTTGTGATCATACAGAATCTCCCAACTTTATAACAGACTATTATGACATGACTAAATAGTCAACTTAATATATAAAAAATAAATACATACACTTATCCATCGTTAGAAGATTTTGTTTTTTCATGTTATGATTATGACTATAGAAATATGACTATGGTTATAATTATGAATAAATTACAAATATCTAAATCAGAGTTTAAAGCCAAAGCTTTAGAGTTTTTTCGCCAGGTTGAGTTCAGCGGTATGCCTTTAATTGTCACTGATCATGGGAAACCATCCATTGAGATACGCCCTTATCACACAAAAAAACGTTCTCCTTTTGAAATATTGAAAGGTAGTGTTACAGAATATCATGATCCAACTGAACCCGTTGGTGAGGATGACTGGGAAACTCTTTCATGATTGTGCTTGATACTCACACTCTGATCTGGTGGGTCAGTAATAAAGAAAAATTGTCTAAGGCTGCTAATAAAGCGATTGAACTGGAATTAAAAAATAAAGATGGACAAATTCTTGTTTCATCTATTACTGTCTGGGAAATTAGTTTATTAATTGAAAAGGGTCGTATTACTCTGACTATGGATCTGGATGAGTGGCTGCGAACCGTTTCAGACATAAAAAATCTGCATTTTATACCCATTGATAATGAAGTAGCCGTGAAATCTGTAAGATTGCCTGGGGACTTCCATCCAGATCCGGCAGACCGAATGATCACAGCTTTAGCTCGACATTACTCTGCACCACTTGTTACCAGTGATTCAAAAATCCAGAATTATAAGTTCGTAAAGACCATCTGGTAATTCCTCTTATCCAACAAAAAAACAAGCAAAAAAAAGCCGCTTACATTGCTGTTAAGCGGCTTTTCTTATTGCAAAAAATTAAACTAAATGTTGCTCAACTTAGCGTTGAACCATTAATATTAGTCATTTTTAATCACAATTTTAGGGAACTTATTGCTATAGTCACGAGCTTTAAGCGCTAATTTAGCGGCAACTTTACGGGCGATTTCAACATATAGTTCAGTAATACGGCTGTCAGGCTCAGCAACCACCGTCGGGGTACCGTCATCTGCCAGCTGGCGAATGCTCATGTCCAGTGGTAATGTACCTAACAGGTCGACATTTTCTTCATCAGACATACGCTGACCGCCGCCTTCACCGAAGATGCGCTCTTCATGACCACAATTGCTGCAGATATGAGTAGACATGTTTTCTACGACACCCAGTACCGGCACATTGACTTTTTCAAACATTTTCAGACCCTTACGGGCATCTAATAAGGCAATATCCTGAGGAGTGGTTACAATAACCGCACCACTGACTGGAATTTTTTGTGCCAGTGTTAACTGTACATCACCGGTACCAGGCGGCAGATCCACAACCAGATAATCCACATCTTTCCAGCGGGTATCTTTAAATAATTGCTCCAGCGCCTGAGTCACCATAGGGCCACGCCAGATCATTGGCGTATCATCATCAACTAAAAAGCCAATTGACATGGTTTGAATACCATAATTCATCATCGGCTCTAAAGACTGGCCATCTGCTGATTCCGGCTTACCTGATATGCCTAACATTCTCGGCATACTCGGGCCATAAATATCAGCATCCAGTACGGCAACTCGTGCACCTTCTGCCGCTAAAGCTAAAGCCAGATTAACGGTTGTGGTTGATTTACCCACACCACCCTTACCAGAAGCAACCGCTACAATATTTTTAACACCCTGAATCGGCTGCACCCCTTTTTGTACGGCGTGTACCACAATCTTACTGCTGAGATTGATGACGACATCATCAATACCATCAACTTGTTTGAGCAACTCAGTTAATGCGTCAGTGAGCTCCTGCTGATAGCCTTTATGAGGGAAACCTAATTCAATATCAACGATTGCTTTTGAACCATCTACCTGCGTATCTTTCACACAATGAGCAGATGCTAAATCGCTTTCTAAATACGGGTCGATAAATTCTTTTAATTTTTCGTTTACTTGTTCTGCAGTTGCCATGTTTAAAAACTCCAGCTATATTATTGCTAAATAAATTAATTCTTGAGTAAATTAGTCGACTATTATACAGTTTTCATTATAATACTCAAATAGACTCAACTAATGAATCAAAAAAATGAATTCATAATCTGATAAAAACTATTAAAAATGTTCTCTTTTCATAGTAAGGTATTAAATCAAGCATTGAAGCCTGCCGAACTTGAGAAAGAACCTATAAAATTGTTAAGATACCCTGTTTACTTTTAACTTAATCCGCAGGCAGTTCAAGTCATGGAAACACAAGCAAACTCTGGTAGCACAAGCAAGTCAAAAAATAGAAAGATTCTGGTTACCAGTGCATTACCCTATGCCAATGGTGCAATCCATATAGGGCATCTCGTCGAATACATTCAGACAGATATATGGGTACGCTTTCAAAAAATGCAAGGTCATGAATGCTACTATGTCTGTGCAGATGACGCCCACGGCACACCGATTATGCTGCGAGCTCAGTCTGAAGGCATTACTCCAGAGCAGCTCATTAGCGACACCAGCGATGAACATCAGGCTGATTTTAAAGATTTTGCCGTCAATTTTGATAATTATCACAGCACGCACTCACCTGAAAATCGTTTTTTTTCCGAAACTATTTATAACCGTCTTAATGATGCCGGCCATATCAGCAAGCGCACTATTTCACAGGCTTATGATCCTGAAAGAAAAATGTTTTTACCGGATCGATTTATTAAAGGTGAGTGTCCAAAATGCGGCGCAGAAGATCAATATGGTGATAATTGTGAAGCCTGTGGAGCAACGTATAGTACCACCGAATTAAAAAATGCCGTTTCTGTTGTTTCCGGTGCCAAGCCTATTGAAAAAGATTCTGAACACTATTTTTTCAAACTACCTGATTTTGAGGCCATGCTTAAAGAGTGGACAGGTTCTGGGCACTTGCAGGATGAAATCAAAAATAAACTGCAGGAATGGTTTGAAGCGGGCTTGCAGGAATGGGACATTTCCCGTGATGCCCCCTACTTTGGTTTTGAAATCCCCAATGCACCCGGCAAATTCTTTTATGTCTGGCTCGATGCCCCTATTGGTTATATCGCCAGTTTTAAAAATCTTTGTGACAAGAAGGGTATTGATTTCGATAGCTTCTGGGAAGCGGATAGTCAAACAGAACTGTACCACTTTATTGGTAAGGATATTGTCTATTTTCACGGTTTATTCTGGCCGGCCATATTGCACGGTTCGGGTTTCAGAACACCCACAGCCATTTTCTCGCACGGTTTCTTAACCGTTGAAGGCAAAAAAATGTCTAAATCCCGTGGTACTTTCATTAAGGCTCGCACCTATCTTAATGAATTGAATCCGGAATATCTGCGTTATTATTTCTCTGCCAAATTAGGCAGCGGCGTGACTGATTTAGATTTAAATCTTGAAGACTTCCGTCTGCGCGTTAACTCTGATCTGGTGGGTAAAGTGGTGAATATCGCCAGTCGTTGTGCTGGTTTTGTGAAAAAGAAATTTAACTCTACCTTATCTGACACCATTAGCGAACCAGAATTATTTGCTAAATTTGCTGATGCATCAGAGCCAATTGCCGAACATTACGAAAAGCGTGAATTCAGCAAGGCCATTCGTGAAATCATGGCTCTGGCTGATTTAGCCAATCAATATATTGATGAAAAGAAACCCTGGCAGGCCATTAAAGAAGAAGGCCGTGAACAGGAAGTTCATGATGTCTGCAGTATGGGACTTAATTTATTCCGTCAGTTAATGATCTATCTCAGCCCGGTATTACCAGTTATGGCAGAAAAGACCTGTGACTTTTTAAATATCGACAGCATGCAATGGAGTGATATTCAAACTCCGTTAACCGGTCACGAAATTAAAAAATTCAAACCATTAATGATGCGCGTTGAAGAAGACAAGGTGCAAGCGGTGATTGATGCCTCTAAAGAAGAGCTGCAGGCAGCTGAGAAAAAGCAGGAAGCAGTCAAAAAACAGGAAACCCCTGAAGAAAAAACAGCACCAATAGCCAGTGAAAGTGATCCATCACACATACAGGCAGATCCCATTAGCGATACGATTAGCTTTGATGATTTTGCTAAAATTGACCT
>WTAX01000460.1 GCA_013139395.1 Gammaproteobacteria bacterium
GTCCCTGTCCCTTAGGTGCAGGTGCAGGTGCAGGAGTAGGTGCACTTGTTTTCCTGGCAGGTTGCTCTGCTGGTGTCTTTTCACCCATTGATTCAAAGATAGCAGGTTTTTCTATTGATTTAACCGCAGGATTTTCATGTGCCTGCTTGCGTGATTTGCTGCCGCTTTTCTGGGTATGTTTAGCATCATCACGTTTATTTTGTTTTTGAGGCTTCTTACGAGTGTCACGAGTGTCACGGCGCTCACTTTTCTTGCGTTGATCCGATTTGTGATCGGAGCGTTTGTGTTGAGCTGAGCTTCTGGTACTTCTTGTTGCTTTAGTTTCTTCCGCTGTTATTTCTTTATCAGGAGCATTATCAGATTCACGACGATTAAATAAAGACGTCCAGATACGTCTGACTAAAGTCAGTGGCTGACTTTGTTGTTGCACTTGCAGGCTTGTAGGTGCTTTGACGACTGGCTCTTCATATTTAGCGGGCTCAGCAATCATGCCGTTAGCTTCGTCATCACTAAGAATTCGATTGAAATTATAGCTGTTAACCTGATATTCTTCAGTCAAATTTTCATCGCTGCGAATACGTTCGATACGATAATGTGGTGTGACCAGACTTTCATTAGGTATCAGAGTCACTGTGATTTTTTGTCGACTTTCAATCTCGCTGATAATATCACGTTTGTCATTCAGTAAGAATGTTGCAACGTTAACAGGTAATTGAGCCAGGATACGGCCTGTGTTCTCTTTCATTGATTCTTCTTCAATGATCCGAAGTACAGACAAACCAAGAGAATCAATGCCGCGAATGGTGCCGTGACCACTACAACGAGGGCAGGTGATTTGACTGGATTCGCCCAGAGAGGGTTTTAAGCGTTGACGAGACATTTCAAGCAGACCAAAGCGTGAGATACGACCAACCTGAACGCGTGCACGATCCAGTTTTAAGGCATCTTTCATACGATTTTCTACTGCTCGTTGGTTTTTAGCAGGAGACATGTCGATAAAATCAATGACGACCAAACCACCGAGATCACGTAAGCGTAATTGTCTGGCAACTTCATCAGCCGCTTCTAAATTAGTGTTTAATGCCGTTTCTTCAATATCACCACCCTTAGTGGCTCTGGCAGAGTTAATATCAATTGAAATTAAAGCTTCAGTGTGGTCAATGACTATCGCACCGCCGGATGGCAGGGTGACTTCACGTTGAAAAGCGGTCTCAATCTGGCTTTCAATCTGGTAGCGTGAAAATAAAGGGATATTATCACTATAAAGTTTCACTTTATGAAGGTGTTGCGGCATGACCCGCTGCATAAAGTCATAGGCTTCTTTATAGGTTTTTTCTTCATCGATAATGATTTCAGTAATGTCTGAACGCAGATAGTCACGAATGGCACGAATAACGATATTGCTTTCCTGATAGATCAGAAAAGGGGCTTTACGTTCAGCGGATGCGCTGTCAATGGCTGTCCATAAATGAAGCAGGTAATCCAAATCTAATTGCAGCTCTTCAATACTCTTGCCAATGCCTGCTGTACGGACAATTAAGCCCATTGATTCAGGGACATTAAGCTGATTCAGTATTTCTTTTAATTCGGAGCGTTCTTCGCCCTCGATACGTCTGGAGATACCACCTGCTTTGGGGTTATTCGGCATTAAAACTAAGTAACGGCCCGGAAGACTGATGAAGGTGGTGAGTGCTGCACCTTTATTACCGCGCTCTTCTTTATCAACCTGAACAACAACTTCCATTCCTTCACGAACTAATTGGGCAATACTTGCGCGTTTGCCTCGTTCAGCGGGTTGTTTGAAATATTGACGTGAAATATCTTTAAGAGGGAGGAAACCATGTCTGTCAGCACCATAATCAACGAAGGCGGCTTCGAGGCTGGGCTCTACACGGGTAATTCTTGCTTTATAGATGTTTGCTTTTTTTTGTGTTCTCTGGGTAGTTTCAATATCCAGATTAAACAGGTGTTGGCCATCGACCAGTGCAACACGTAACTCTTCAGGCTGAGTTGCATTAAATAACATTCTTTTCATATAGTTGTACTCAAATTGCTTAGAGGCTCAAACTATATAAAGTTTATAAGCAAAATTGCTTATATTATAGGGAAAAGGTTATTGACTTAGAATAAAGTTAATTATTTATTTTAAAGACATAAATTGTTATCAATATCATTTGAGTAATATTTTATTAATCAAATGCTTATAGTGTATATTTATGCCAGAAATTAAGGTTGAACAATTTAAAAAATAAAATAGTGCTAATAGATTATGTATTGATTTATAGAATACATAAGATTTAGTATGCATTGTTTTTGTCTGCATAGCTTTAAGTGTCAGCTCTAAGTGTTAGCTCTAAGTGGTAAAAACACCTAATTAGCAAAAATTGTTCTTTACTTAATGACTGCTTTCATCAGTTGGCTGTAATTTTATTAATTACATCAATGATTACTGCTTAAATAATATTCAGTTAAAGGTGTCGAAAAATCAATCTGCTAGTGATTTGATTTTTTGATAAATCCTATTTTAAGACATTACTTAAAATGCCTTTTTTGAACTGGATATAAAAGTCTTTTGTTACTTTTCCTGTAAACTTTATACAGGAGCTATAAATTATTTATATTTCATGACTTAAAATTTTAATGATTTTACTTGGTTTAAATTTGTGGGATTATTGTCTAAAAACTGGAGTAATTGGTTTTAAACATGGACTCAATCTCAATAGAGTAACAGTGTTTTTCCCTTGCCGGGCATCATTAAAATAGATGCCTTTAACTTACAATAATCTCATCACCAATATCATAAAAAATAGTTTATGATGTTTATTTGATTAAACTGGATTCTATTAATCGTAACTTTAGCCAAAATTGGGTAAAATTACTTCAACTAGAAACAACCAGACGTTTAACAAATAAGTTTATCTTCAATCGTTAGATTCATTGCTTCACTTTTTCGATGACTTAATGTTTCAGTGACTTTAATGAGTTTGTAAATAGTTAATAAACTCAATAGTATATAAGTATCAAATTAACTGAAGATTAAAACTGACTTAATATAACAGTTGCAAACAATTCCATCAATGTAAAATCATAGAAATATTAAATGAATCATAAAATAATAACACATTCAGTCAAATTTGTTGAAATTAATGCCAATAATGCAGGGCAAAGAATTGATAACTTTCTGTTAAATCAGCTTAAAGGTGTACCCAGGGGACATATATATAAAATTATTCGTAAGGGTGAAGTGAGAGTCAACAAAGGCCGCATTAAACAAACCTACAAGCTCCAATATGGTGATAGTGTTAGAATCCCACCGGTTTCATTAACTAAAAAAAAGGCTTTGCCCGCACCGGGACGGTCATTATTAACATTAATTGAAAACTCTATTATTTTTGAGGATTCAAGTTTACTTGCTATCAATAAACCCAGTGGTGTTGCTGTTCATGGAGGGAGTGGGGTAAGTTATGGCATTATTGAAGCGATACGTGCTTTGAAGCCGGATGAAAAATTTTTAGAACTCATTCACCGGCTTGATAAAGATACATCGGGATGCTTATTGATTGCCAAAAAACGCAGTGCACTTATCGCAGTGCAGGATTTATTACGCAATAGACAAACAGATAAGCGTTATCTGGCTCTGTTATGCGGCTTGCCTGATTTTAATAAACAAAAAGTCACTGCACCTTTGTTACGTGAAGAGCTCAAATCAGGAGAACGATTTGTTCGTGTGGATCAAAAAGGTAAAGAGTCAACCAGTTTTTTTAGTATTCTGGAGCGATTTAATGACTCAGTGCTGGCTGAAGTAAAAATTATTACTGGTCGTACCCATCAGATCCGTGTGCATGCAAAATATTTAGGACACAATGTAGCAGGTGATAGTAAATATGGTAATTATGCGTGTAATCAACGACTTAAAGATAGAGGGCTAAAACGCTTATTTTTGCACTCAGCGCAAATATCATTTAAACACCCTGATTTAAACAAACAAATCACGATTAAAGCACCATTAAGTGCTGATTTAGAACAATTTTTACTGATTTTAAAAAAATAGCCGCCACTATTCATCATATATCTGATAATTACTGATATTCTGTCTAGCTGACTAAAGTAACTAACAAATTAACTAACAAAAAGTAGAAACAATGCCTGCGTATAAATTAATCATTTTTGACTGGGATGGCACCCTTATGGATTCTCAGGCAAGAATTGTTGCCTGTCTGCAATGTGCAGCCGAGGAAATGCAATTACACCCTTTAACAGAAAACACCCTGAAAAATGTCATCGGTCTGGGTCTCAAAGAAGCTGTTTTAAGCCTTTATCCACAATTAAAGGATAAACAGGTTAGCCATTTTGCTGATCGTTACCGCTATCATTTTATTACCGCGAATGACACACCTTCAGGATTATTTACTAATGTGAGACACATGCTGCAACAATTAATTGACAAAGGGTTTATGCTGGCTATTGCGACGGGTAAAGCGCGCAGAGGTTTGGAACCGGTATTGATTGAAACAGGCTTAAAAACACTCTTTCATGGTAGTCGTTGTGCTGATGAAACTCGCTCTAAGCCTCATCCGCAGATGTTAGAAGAACTATTAGATGAATTTGGTGTGATGGTTGATGATGCTATTATGGTCGGTGATACCGAGTATGATATGTTAATGGCAAAATCACTGGGTATGGATGCTCTGGCGGTCAGTTATGGGGTACATGATAAAGCTGACATTCTAAAACATGCACCTGTATCCTGCGTGGATAGTATTAAAGAATTATCAGAATGGCTTTTAAAATGTGATAATTATTAAAAAATCCCTTCTTTTTCAGGCAAATAGCCCCATCTAATAAATAATAGTGATTAATTCAGGAAAATCGAATATGGATAAAGATGAAGTTAAACTTAATGAAAATTATGACAAGATGACCAGTAATGAAGGTTGGGAAAAAAAATTGGTTGAAGATCTGGCGTTGGCTTCACTAAAGGAAAAACGCACCACTCGTCGTTGGGGTATTTTCTTTAAACTGGCTTTTTTAGCTTATGTTGTGGCGCTGGCTGTTTTGGTTTATTCACCTTTTGATCCAGCATCATTAGAAAAAGGCAGTGATGGGCATACGGCAGTCATTGATATTAAAGGTGTTATATCCTCTGATTCAGAAGCCAGTGCTGATTATATTGTCACTGCACTACGTGATGCTTATGACGATAAAAACACCAAAGGTGTTATTTTACGGATGAATACACCCGGTGGCAGTCCCGTCCAGTCTGGTTACATCAATGATGAAATTTATCGTTTAAAAGAGCTTCATCCTGAGATAAAGGTTTATGCTGTTATCGCTGATGTGTGTGCTTCTGGTGGTTATTATATTGCCGCCGCTGCTGATGAAATTTATGCAGACAAAGGTAGTATGGTTGGTTCAATTGGTGTCTTAATGAACGGTTTCGGCTTTGAAAATACCATTGATAAGCTGGGTGTCACAAGACGTTTATATACTGCAGGCGAGCATAAAGGTTTTCTTGACCCATTTACTGAACCCAAAGAAAATGATGTGCTTCATGTTAAGACTATGTTAAGCAATATTCATAAACAATTTGTTGATGTCGTTAAAAAAGGCCGTGGAGACAAACTAAAAGATGATCCATTGCTCTTTAGCGGCTATGTCTGGACCGGAGAACAATCTCTGGAATTGGGATTGGTTGATAAATTAGGCAGTACCAGTTATGTTGCACGTGAAGTCATTGGCGCTGAAGAGATAAAAGACTTTACCGTATCAGAAGCATTTATTGATCGCTTTGCTAAAAAACTCGGTGCATCAATAGCCACTCAAATGGCAAAAATAAGTGGCTTTGGTGTAGCACCACAATTGCGCTAATCATCATTAGGTACACTGCTGATTTAGTTTTAGCTGCTGACTTAGTTTTAGATAAAGAAGCCCCCATAGCAATTTCAACTATGGGGGCTTTTTTGTGTGCTTTAACCTAAATAAATCAGTTGAACCTACTGCGAGCGTCCAAGGTGCTGGAGATTCAACTGATTAATTTAGGTTTAAAAATTGTATTAATGCATTGTTTTGGCACTGTTAATTGCCGTATCCATTAAATCAGCATTGATGAGCATGTGTACCCAGATGCTGGCGGCATAGCCTAAAGCAATAGCCCACGACCATTTCATGTGCGCAAAGAAGGTGTATGTGCCTCTGGCCTGACCCATCAGTGCTACGCCTGCCGCTGAACCAATGGATAGCATAGAACCGCCGACACCGGCTGTTAATGTGACCAGCAGCCACTGACCCAGGGACATATCAGGGTTCATGGTTAGTACTGCAAACATCACCGGAATATTATCAACGATTGCAGAAAGTACACCGACAATAATATTGGCTCCGGTAATGCCTGTGCCCATGACACCTTCACCGATATACATCATCTCAGAAATCATAGCGAGATAACCTAAAGTACCTAAACCGCCGACACATAAAATTACGCCGTAGAAAAACATCAGTGTGTCCCACTCGGCACGGGCAAGAATATGGAAAATATCATAATCTTTTCTTGGCTGGCCTTCGATCTGTAATATGGTATCTTTCATATCAGCATTTTCTATTGATTCAGCATCAGGTGTGCCGGCTTCTTTTATTTTAAGATAATAAGCAAATAACTTGAGTACACCCAGACCTGTCATCATGCCGAGTACAGGAGGTAAATGTAAGAAGTTATGAAAGCTCACAGCCATTAAGATGGTCAAGAGAAATAGACCAATCATGATATAACCGCCATGTTTGACAATGACTTCTGATTCAATGGGTTCAGGATTACCTTTGGGTACAGAAAAAGACATGATTGCGGCAGGGATGAGCCAGTTAACTAATGAGGGAATAAATAAGACAAGGAATTGATCAAATTGAACAATACCTTTTTGCCAGACCATCAGGGTGGTAATGTCACCAAATGGACTAAAAGCTCCACCGGCATTTGCAGCAACCACGATATTTATGCATGCGAGAACAATAAATTTGGTATTGCCGGCACCGACAGCCATAGCTACCGCAGCCATCAGCAGGGCAGTTGTGAGATTATCTGCAATAGGAGATATAACAAAAGCCAGTAAACCGGTGATCCAGAAGACCATTTTAAGTGAATAACCTCTGGATACTAACCAGGCGCGTAAGGCATCAAAGACATTTCTTTCTTCAAGGGCATTAATGTAGGTCATCGCTGCTAATAAGAAGAGTAATAACTCGGCATATTCTTCAATATTATGCTTAACGGCGATGCCGGCAGCATGGGGTTCACCGATGCTATTGTAAGCCATGCCCACTAATACCCAGATAATTCCGGCAGCTACTAAAACAGGCTTTGATTTTCTCATGTGTAGAAATTCTTCACCAATGACCAGACTATAAGCAATGATAAAAATAATGACGGCGATAATGCCATATGTTGTGGAGGTGAGATCAACAGTAGTATTGCCGCCCGAAGCCATAACCATAGAAAATGGTAGCACTAGAAATAGAAAAGCAAGTAGTGATTTCAAGCTGATTTGTCTAAATTGTTTATACATATTAATTAAATCTCTTAATTTAGTTGGTTCATAAGTGTGCTAATTATTTATTTATTATAGAAATATAGCAAGTATTGAAAAAAATCTAATGATTCGTTAAGCGAGCAGGTTAATTGTTTCCTCAACCTGTTCTTTAGCTTGCTCAAGTACTTTAATACTGAGCTCGGGTGTGAGTTGACCGAGGGCTAACTTACTAAATGCTGGAACTTCATCCAGTCTTGGGCGCTTATCTGCTCCGGATTGCCCTACCAGGGCATGTAATTGTGCAACAATGATAATATCGCAATATTCTGGTTTTTCACCGGGTTGACGTAACCAGTTTTCAGCTTCTCTTGCGGTAGTTATCAGATCCTCAGAAAAATCCCATTTGCTTAGAATCGCGGCGCCGACTTCACCTTTGAGTTGTTCTATCAGTGCTAAAAAGTGATCCTCGTTTTCCATCATTTCAGGATGTTTATCAGCATAAGAAATAATTGGAATGGCACCGATATCATGTAATAGACCAGCCAATAAGGCATGTTCAGGGTTAAATCCGGGTGTGATCTTTGCCAGAATAAAGCTTAAAGCGGCGACTTCACGGCTATGTTTCCAAATAGTCAGCATTCTCTTTTTTAACGTTTTGTTTCTGGTTTTGAATAATTCTTTCATACTGAATGAAGTGACAAGTTGTGACGTTACCTTGGTACCTAATCGGGTTACCGCCATTTGACAGTCATCAATTTTATGAATTGAGCGGTAGAGTGCGCTATTGGCTGTTTTTATAATTTTAGTGGTAATGGCAGGATCAGAAGCAATAATATTGGCAATGTGCCTGAAATTACTTTTTTCATCATATAATGATTGACGTATTTTTATCGCAACATCCGGGACACTGGGCAATTGCAGGCGGTTATTAGTTAAGTCTTTTAGTAATTGTTTATATAAGTAATGGTGTTTGATTTCCTCAGAGGCATCAACCTGAGCAGTTTTATTGGCAAACTGTAACACGGTTTCCAAATCAACAATAACCACTTTAATTTCTGTGATAGATTTGACACTGTAACGACTTGGACGATATCGAGATAAGGGATTGCGTGAATTTTCGCTGCGCGAGTGTATAAGCCACTGAGTGGTCGTCTCATCACCCACTTCAACTGTCCCATCAATTAAAAAATATTGGTTGACTGAATCACTATGAAGCTGGATGAAAGTTTTGTTGGCTGCTATTTTTTTTATTTGAATCAGATTGGCTAATTCAATTAGCTGATGATCATTGAGGTGTTGAAACGGTAGAAAATATTTTAGGAATCTTAATACCATAAATTTTATTGTTTCCAGGGCCCTAAGTACATAGGATTGAATTTATACCTGATTTTGCAATTAATTGCACGTTCTATGTGAATTTAGGGAGTCTAATTGGTATTGTTAAGATAAAGCTCACAGATTGATTGTGCTCATTATTCAACGCCTCTAATTTGCCGTTGTGAAATTGACTGATCAAACGGGCAATATATAAGCCAATACCGAGATGAGCATCCTGAGCTTTTTTTGTTCTGTAACTTGTTAATGATGAAAAAATAGAATTGAGTTTATCTTTATCTATAAATTTACCCTGATTATTCAACTCAATAAGTAAAAATTCATCTTCTATCGTCATACTGAGTTTAATGGGCGTACCTTCCTGGTGAAAGCTAATCGCATTACTAATGAGTTTATCAAATAGTTGTGCCATCAATTCGGGTGATATTTCAATGGTTAACGAGTTTATCGGACTATTAAACATGAATTTTATATCCTCATGAGCAGCCTGAATAGAAGCAAAATAATGGCTTAAAAAAGCCACTAGTTCTATCGGTTCTTTGTCCATAGAATCAATAGATTGCTCAAGGCGACTGGCTTCACTCATGCGATTTAATAAATTATTGAGTCGAATACATCCTTCATGAGCTCGCTGCACATATTTTTGCTTATCGTCAGCTTTGGCTGAAGTTTCTATATTTTCCAGAGATGATTTAATAATTGTCAGTGGTGTTCTCAGTTCGTGAGACAACTTTCCTGAAAGAGTGCGCAGATATTGATTGTTTTGATCAATACGAGCCAATAGCGTTGAAAAGCTTCGAGCCAAATCGCCTATTTCATCATTATCATTGCGAAACAGCTGATTGGAAATTTTTCCGTCATTGGATAAAGCAATATTAGTATCATCACGCAAGTTGATAATTCGCTTTAATAGTCTGGTGGAAAAAAACAATAAAGTCAGTGCTATCGTAAAAAATAAAACAATACTTAACAATAGTATTTGTTCAAAGGTGTTGTCCTGAAGTGCTAATAAGGTATTATTGCTTTGCTCAAGAACCAGAGTACCAATCACATGGTTATCATTATCATAAACCGGGACAGTGATGGACAAGATCATCTGATCGCTATGTGGATTATCTAACCATTCTATTGATGATTTTCCTTCGAGAGTTAATTGAATAGCAGGAGAATCTATTTTAGCGTGATTACTACCATAAAAAGACTGTTGTTCAGGGTAATCCATCACGATTAAATAAAACCGGCGGTATAGGGCTAATAAAGAAAAATTATTATTAGAAGGTTGACTCAATGATTGATTAACTGTCTGTGCACTGACATATTGTTGTTTGTTTAATAGCCATAGGCGAGTATTTTTCGGGACAAGTTGTTTAAGGCGTAAGATGCTTAATGGCTCGGTTAACACCACAGGATTAAGCTGATCAGTGGCTTTAAGTAGTTCTATTGGCGGTGCTGCTGTTGCTATTGTTGCTATGGTTGTCTGTATTTCATTACCCGTTTTTGAATGTTGTAATTTGAATGCCATATAATGATTAATCTGGCTGACAGGTACTTTAAATTCGAAGGTAAATCCTTGTTTATTCGTTTGCCATTCACCACGTATCAGTTTTTGACCAGCCACGGCGAGTGCATTGTTTGAATGCCCGTTAACCCATCCGGGAGAATGCATGTTAAAACGATATTCTTGTATTTGATGATAATAATTAAGGTATTGAAAACTAATAGAGTCAAAGGATTTTTTTTGCTTAAAATCAATCGTGCCAAAAGAATTCAATATTTTATTCATTGGCTTTTTTATAGAGATTAAAAAATAATAATATTGAGCGTCATTAGCACAGAGTAAGGAAAGGTTTTTGTGACCAGGATTTACCTGAGTGTTGAATGCAGGTAAAAAGTTCTGCTGTTTGTTTTGCAAGGTAAACCAGTCATCACTAAAGCCGTCGATAATTTTGCCGGTCTTTAATGAATGGCAGTAAATGGGTGTATGGGCTGATTGTAAACGTCGGTTGAGGCTTATTAATGATGCATTATCACGAAAAACAGAAGCCAGTATATTGGCAACATCAAGAACGGATTCAGAGTGATTATTTTTTAAAAAAAGTTCTAATTTGTGTAAATAATTAAATCCGCCCAGGGGTAAAATAAAGAGCAGCAGGGTGACTAATAATAGTTTGCCACGTAAGCCGATGAGACGAAAAGTGTGTTTGCCTTTGTTTTTTTTTGTAAAAGCCATATTATCTGTCAATGGCAGCGCCAGCGATAGCCGGCACCATAAATCGTTTCTATACAGTTAAATTCTTTTTCAATAAGCATAAATTTTTTTCTGATACGTTTAATATGGGAGGTAATCGTACTATCATCAACAACGGTACTGGCATCAGTCATTAATTGTTCCC
>WTAX01000363.1 GCA_013139395.1 Gammaproteobacteria bacterium
CTTAATTTACTCTGTAGATCAAAATACAATTGTTTGAATTTTTCCAGATTATCAACACGTTTATTAGCATTTTCAAGCTGTTTTTCAAGATTATCATCAGTAGCAGCAGATGTTTCTGATAACTCCTGTTGTGACAAGATGGGTTCCAGATAATTATTAAATAGCGGCGTTAATTCATTTTTAATTTTTTCCCAGGTCACATCAGGTTCGTTGCTGTTTTCCAAAGCACTTAATTCAGCAATCATAGTCTGGAAACCGGCAATAAACACAAATTTATCAACTGAAGGCCTGTCATCAGCTGCATTCTCTTCATTTGAAGGTTCTATATCATTGCCATATTGGACCTGATATTGTTCACGAACATGCTCAATTAAAGCATTTAATAGTGCAAGCACTCTTTCCTGATTTTGTTTATCCTCACTTTCCTGCAGTTTTTTCTTTAATTTCTTAATCACATCTTTCAGATAATCACTGTATTCCTTAAGTTTTTTTCGATCTTTAAGGACCACAACAATCACAGCAATTAAGACCACAATCAATACAAAGGCTATTTCACCGATGAGTGTCCAATACATAGAAGGAATTTCCATTGCCATAATTTCACTTAACTTTATTTAGTACATTTATAAAATAAATCGACATATCAGATAATTACTTTAAAAACTTCATACATCAAAGTAAGAATAGGTGAGTATCAGAGGATATTCAAGCAGCATATATCCGCTCAATACAGGAGCGGCTTTCTTTATAGGCTATTTTTGTATATGATTTCTCCTTCTATATGGCTTTGGAATTAATAAATATGTTTGATGAAGTAAAAGAATATTATGGAAAAGTATTACAATCCTCCGGGGATTTAAAAACAGATGCCTGCTGCACTGACACAGATATGCCGGATCATATCAAACAGGCTATGAGTAAGATCCATGCTGAAGTTGCTTCTCGTTATTATGGTTGTGGTCTGGTGCGCCCTCAACAACTGGAAGGCATGCGTATTCTTGATTTAGGCAGTGGTTCAGGACGAGACTGTTATGTGCTTTCTCAGCTTGTCGGTGAAAACGGCTTTGTTTTAGGCGTTGATATGACTGATGAGCAATTGGCTGTTGCCAATAAGTACATTGACTATCATACCGAAGCATTTGGCTACAAAAAACCTAATATTGAGTTTAAAAAGGGCTATATCGAAAAGCTGGATGAACTGGAACTTGAAGATAACAGCTTTGATATTATTGTCTCTAATTGCGTCATCAATTTATCTCCCGATAAAGAGTCCGTTTTACGAGAAGCCTATCGTGTGCTTAAGCCCGGTGGTGAATTATATTTTTCTGATGTCTATAGTGAGCGCCGTGTGCCGGAACATCTGGTAAAAGATCCGGTTTTATATGGCGAATGCTTAAGCGGTGCTCTGTATTGGAATGATTTTATCACTCTGGCAAAAAAATGTGGTTTTCTTGATCCCAGACTGGTTGAGGATCGACCATTGGCCATTGATAATCCACAAATCGAAAAACTCATTGGTCATATTGATTTTTACTCGGCTACCTATCGTCTGTTCAAGTTAGAAGGCCTGGAAAGTGCCTGTGAAGATTATGGTCAGAGCGTGGTTTATAAGGGTACTATTGCTCACCATGAAGAATTATTCAGCCTCGATAAACATCACGATATTGAAAAAGGCCGTCATTTTCCCGTTTGTGGTAATACCTGGAGAATGTTACAGGAAACCCGCTTTAACAAGCATTTTGAATTTTACGGTAATATGAATAAGCATTTTGGTATTTTCTCAGACTGCGGGACAGCATTGCCCTTTGATAAAACCAGTCAAAATAATGATAAAAACAGCAGTGGCGGTTGTTGCTAGTAGGTATTTTTTTTAAATTAAGCTATTATTAACAATCAGACATCATTTACAGGGTATATAAGTAATTTATGCTAAAACGTTTCCTTTCAATAAAATGTAATGCCTACGGTAAAACCGATACGGGTCGTTCCAGAAAGCATAATGAAGATAATATACGCCTGAATAAGGATAATACTCTCTTTATATTAGCCGATGGAATGGGTGGTCATCAGGCAGGTGAAGTTGCCAGTAAAATGGCAGCAGATATAGTTGAACATGCTCTAATCAATCATTCTGATGCAAAGACAAAACAAAGTGATATTGAGTTTTCTGAATTATCAACAGTCACATCAGCCATTGAAAATACCAATCTTAAACTCTGTCAGGAAAATGATGCCCGGGGACTGACCGATGGCAAAGGTATGGGCACCACGATTGTCGGCTGCTGGTATTTGCCTGACAAAAAAATGTCTGTTATTTTTCACGTGGGTGACAGTCGTGCTTATAGCTGCTACAAACAGGAACTCACTCAAATAACAACCGATCATTCTTTATTACAATTGTGGAAAGACAAGTGCTTTGAAGGTGATAAACCATCAGCCAATGTATTAACAAAAGCATTGGGCCCCTATCCAGAAGTGGCACCTGATGTCTCACTCTACCCAGCCAGGAAAGGTGAAAAACTGTTACTTTGTTCTGATGGTCTCACCACTATGGTCAGTGATGAAAAAATTCTCGATACTCTTATTCAATATGAAAAATCAGCAGAGACTGCTATTGAACAATTGATTATTGAAGCCAATCTGGCAGGTGGTGAAGATAATATTTCTGTTATTCTTATTGAATTCAGCTA
>WTAX01000037.1 GCA_013139395.1 Gammaproteobacteria bacterium
CTTATTTAGTGTTATTTCATTGACTCTCTGGCCGCTCAGTCCCAAAATAGTGGGTGAGATGTTGATACTCATATTATCTATTGCTTATAAAACCTTCAGAAGCTTTATATTGCAACAGATTCTGTGAATATTAGCATCTTTCTTCACTCATCAGAGCGGCGAAGAGCCATTTATTTTTTATTGGTTATATATATTTTTACCCTGACCAGGGTACTTCTCAAAAATATGCATAAACACTTCAGAACAGGTTTTTGGCCAAAGCTTATCATCATAGGTTTCGGGTAAATCATCTAAAATATCTTCAACAGCATTACGGACACGAGCTTTAGTTCGTTGCTTCTTTCGCCAGTCAATAACAAGTAAGTCCTGCATTTTAGTGATAAGTTCTTTGGCAATTGCTTTAACCTGGTTGCGTTCTTTCTCATCTAAAGGTAAGTCATGTACCATTAAATCAAAGGTTGCGAGTTCTTCTTCAGTTAACCCTTCATAAACTGTGCGTTTCTCTTCATGATCAAGGTCTTTAATAAAGTCCTTAAGACGGTTAAAGAACTCTTCAGCAGTATAAGCACCTAGGAATACTGACTCATCATTCACCCTTATTATTCTTTCTGTCAAACAAATACTAAACAAGAAAAACAACTAACTATTTGTTTTATTTAAAAATTACTTTAAATTTCTTTCATTATTCACTTAAATGCTCAAATGAGTCAAACAACAGTCAAACAACAGTCAAACAACAGTCAAACAAATTTATTATGCCCACCAAGGTACATAGCGCTTAGCTTTTGCACCTGCAGCATCATCGTAGGCTTTGATCTTCCCCGATTTAACAGCTTGTTTAATAATTCGGCTGACCATTGCACTATTTTTTGCTTCAATTCCAAAACGTTCACGCAAGGAGGTATTATTCATAGGCTGGCGGTTGAGGTAACGCAACACACTGTGCAGATATGCCGCTCTAACTCGCTCCTCTGTATCCATCTCTTTAAACTCCCTGTGAGCAAAAAGGACAACTCGGGTATGATTCTGATAGGTTTCAAAGATTGGTGCAGGTAATTGATAAATTTCAGTCTGCATGACAACTTTATCAACACCACTACCACGTTCTTCACAAATATTCACACGCCGCATCAATGAAGCAATACCTTCATTTCGACTCCGTGGTGGTGAATCAAGAAAGCGATCAATATCTACCAATGGTGTACCGGGATTAGTAATCTCCATCCTGTCATCAAAGATCTCAATCATCGGTCCCGTGCCAGTGATATTAAAATCCTGATGAATTAAAGCATTGGCCACAAGCTCACGAATTGCCAACTCTGGATACATTGAGACTTGTTGCCGAAATGCTTTGCCAATTTCTTCATTAGAGGGCAACAAGGTACTGATATAGTCAATTAAGCCTTCAAAACCTACGGCATAGCCTTTGTTTCCCGGTAATTCCCTTATAGTCTGGCAACGATCATTCCCTTTATACAATATTAACCGTACAGCTTTACGTGCTAAATATCGGAATGACTTCAACTCTCGTGAAAAAAGAATCGCGCCCTGATTGGTAATGTCCCATAACCCTGAAGTATTTTTCTGGATCAGTGAATCTGCTTCCAAACTCAACAGGATACCATCACGACCTTCAGGTAAAGGTAAATCTACCAGATTAAAATAAGCGGGATAGTCCAATAATTTTAGCACCTGCTCCACAGAGACATTTTCCATTGCAAGCTGATATTCAAATGGTTTCTTGTCAAATATACGCCACAAAGCCCGTTCCTTTTCCGGGTGCTTACCCAGTGGCTTCTTGTAAGAGCCTATACGAATATACTCCACAGCATCAAAACGCACAGGGGTATGATTAGCAGACTGAATCTCCATAATAACAACAGGTACCTCATCATGAGTCTCAAAGGTATGAAAACCAAAATCAATTTTTGGCTCCATCTTCTGCAACAACCAGCTTTCCAGCTCTTGCTGTTTATGACGAGCTTTTTCTGGTTTAAAATCAGTACCAATTACTTCATGACTTATATCTTCAACACCCCATACCAGATAAGCAAAAGGTTTACCTAGCAAAGCTGCTGTATTAGCCAGAGCCGAAACATACTCTCCTAAATCCTCGGCTTAATAGCATTATGCTTAAATTCTGCCCATTCTGTTTCTTTTGGTAATGCTGTTAGTTCTTTGAGTAAAGAAAGCAAATAGTCATGTGAATAATTTTGTGTCAATTTCTATGCCTCCAGATAAGAATTAACTGGAAAAAAATTAAAATTTGTATATAAACTCATAATCAGTTCCATTGATAATTATAATTGACCTTTAAAAGCTGAATCTAAGATAGATGATTTTAGTAAAAGAAGATAATTTATCTTCTTTTCAATCTTTTCATCATAGTCATGTAGCTTATTTTTGAGTAATTCTACCCGACTAACAATTTGTTCCTGTGTTTACATCTCCTTAATTCAGTTTGGTTTTCTTTATTCTACAGTGACACTTTTTGCAAGATTTCTGGGTTGATCAATATCGGTGCCCTTTATTATTGCCACATGATAGGAGAGAAGTTGTAGCGGGATGGTGAAAACCATAGGAGCTATCAGAGAGTCTATTTCGCCGACTTTAATGACTTTGATTGATTCTTCTTCTTCAAGATCGGCATGGCTATCAGAAAAAACATAGAGTTTGCCCCCCCTGGTTTTAACTTCTTGAAGATTTGATTTTAATTTACCAATGAGATCATTATTGGGTGCCACAGCCACTACCGGCATATCGGCATCGACTAATGCCAACGGTCCGTGTTTTAGTTCGCCGGCAGGATAGGCTTCTGCATGAATATAGGATATTTCTTTTAGTTTTAATGCCCCTTCCATTGCGATGGGGTATTGCGTTCCTCTGCCCAGGAATAAGGTATTGTGTTTATCAGAAAAGTCTTTTGACAGTTCTTCAATTTCTTTATCAAGTAATAATGCCTGTTCTATTTGTCCTGGTAATTTTCTTAATGCTTTTACTGCTTCTTCTTCTAGTTTTGTATTCCCTTTTTCTTTAGCAACACAAACCACCAGCATTAATAAGGCTGTTAGTTGCGTCGTAAATGCTTTTGTTGATGCTACACCAATTTCCGGCCCGGCATGGGTCATAAAAGCCAGATTTGATTCTCTTACTAATGAACTTTCCGGCACATTACAAATCACTAAAGAGTGCTGCACACCCTGTTTTTTTGCTTCTCTTAAGGCTGCCAGAGTATCGGCGGTTTCTCCTGATTGAGAAATGGTGACGATAAGCGTTTTTTTACTATAGACGGCTTTACGATAACGAAACTCACTAGCTACCTCAACCATACAAGGAATACCTACGATTCCTTCAAACCAGTATTTTGCTACCAATCCTGAGTGATAGCTGGTACCACAGGCAATTATATAGACTGAGTCAATTTCTTTAAAAATTTCTTCTGC
>WTAX01000432.1 GCA_013139395.1 Gammaproteobacteria bacterium
AAATCCAGTAGAAAAAAATATCATTCCAGCAACTTGGTGGGAAGGTGGTCTGGGTATCAGTTCTCACTTTGAAAATGGTATCAGTACGGATGTCTCGATAAGCTCTGGTTTATATTTGACGGCAGGAAAAGATTTTAAAATTCGCAATGGTCGTCAAAAAGTATCTGAGGCAAAAGCGGACTCAGGTGCATTGGCCGGTCGTGTTAAATATACAGGAATGCAGGGGCTTGAGTTATCACTGTCGGGTTATTATCAAGATGATTATAATCAGGGTGAAACGAATAATTCAGACAGTTTGACTGGTTTTGAAACACATGTAATTTATGCGATGAATGATTTTACGATAAAAGCACTTTATGCCAGTTGGGCTCTGGATGGCAATGATGCCAAAGATATTGGGGCCGATACTCAAAAGGGCTGGTATATAGAACCATCCTATAAATTATCTGAAAAATGGGGCATATTTGCTCGTTATAATAAATGGGATAACGCAGCAGGTAATTCAACTGATTCAGAATACACACAGACTGATTTTGGTGTGAATTACTGGCTGGATGAAGATGTGGTTTTAAAAGCAGATTACCAGAATCAAGATGCACCGAAAGGAGAGGATGAATTTGATGGCTTGAATCTGGGTGTTGGTTACCAATTCTAATGATGCGCTATTTATTACTCTTTATAATTTCTTTTGCATGTGGTCATTCCTATGCAAAAGGAGTTTATCAAAGCAATGCCGATTTTTTAAATGAAGTCTTCAAAAATGATGTACCAAAAACTCAAATGCTATGGTTGTTGGGTGATATTAAAAAAGGTGCAGCAAAAATTTTAGGAGAAAAACCTGCTCAGTTAAGAATACGCTATTGGCAAAAACAACAACAAACTGCCTGGATACTTGAAGAAGTTGGTAAAGAAAAACTTATCACCGTAGGCTTACTTGTTGAAAACAATCAACTGCATCAGATAAAGGTTCTGGCTTTTAGAGAATCCAGAGGCTGGGAAGTTAAAGAATCTTTTTTTCTTGAGCAGTTTTTTCAAGCTCAATTAACTCGCGAGTTACAACTTGATCGATCAATTGATGGTATTTCAGGAGCAACTTTATCCGTTAGAACGTTAAAGAAACTGGCCCGTTTGGCTTTATTTTTTCATATGAAAATTACAGCTAAAGATAATGTCTGATATCGTTAATTTTTTGTAACTGCTCAGCGTATTGTTTTCAAAAAGTACCTGGTCATTAAGAAATATGTGCTGAATGATTACTATTTTTTAGGGTTTCAGAAATGTCAAAAAATAAAAAAAAGAACACTATTCGTAAAAAAGGTCGACTCTTACCCTTTATAATATTCCATCGATGGGCTGGTTTATCCAGCTTTTTATTACTGGTATTAGTTGCAGTGACAGGCATTATGCTGAACCACACAGAGGAACTGAATCTTGATGAACATAATATCAATAATCAGTGGCTTCAGACATGGTATGGCATAAAAATGCCAGAACAACAAAATTTTATTAAACTTGGGAGCGATCATCTGGTTCAGCTGGGAAAACAACTGTACTTTAATCAGTCCCGCTTACCTGATGAAGACTCACCATTACTTGGAGGCTACAAAACTAATAATTTTATCGTCATCGGTATGAAAAATGTCATTTATTTATTAACGTTTGAAGGTGAGCTGATAGAAAAAATTGACAGTGAAAAGGATCTGCCAACTCCCATCTCACGTATTGGTTTCTCAGATTTAGAAAATCTCCCGGGACAATTGATTCTTGAAGTTGATAATAAACGCTATACCAGCAGAGATGAATTTTTAACCTGGACAGAAACAGAAGTTCAGAATAAGGACTTTTCCCCTTTAACATTAGCTATGCCTGATGTTGCAGATAAAATATTTTATCAAAATGCTTATCTGGGGAATGAGTTAACTCTGGAACGGGTTGTACTGGACCTGCATTCAGGTCGTTTGTTTGGTTCTTTTGGTGTTTATTTAATGGACCTGGCCGCAGTTATCTTATTATTGCTGGGCCTGAGTGGAACCTGGATATGGAGCCGACGATTTAGAAAAAAACATTAGGCACAGGGCTGTGATGCTTAATGTTTAGAGGGAGCGCAGCAACGTTAACCTAAAGGTTTACCATCCATCATGACCTGATTGTCTGATAATTGCAAACGACCTTCAGCAACCCACTGAATAACCTGAGGATAAGCAATATGTTCCTGCTCCAGGACTCTCTTTGCCAGAGTTTCTTCGCTATCATGCTCAAGGACAGGTATTGATTTTTGTAAAATAACCGGTCCGCCGTCCAACTTCGCACTGACATAATGAATACTGAGGCCGTGAATGTCATCACCTGCTTCAAGCACTCGCTGATGGGTGTGAATGCCACGGTATTTGGGCAGTAATGACGGGTGGATATTAATCATTTTGCCATAAAAATGGTTAACAAAATCATCAGTTAAAATACGCATAAAGCCTGCCAGAACAATTAACTGAGGCTGATATTTTTCAATGCACTGAGTGAGTTCAGCATCAAAGCTTTCACGGCTGTCATACTGTTTATGATCAATAATCTCTATAGGAATATTGGCTTTTTTTGCCCGTTCAATACCATAGGCATCGGCTTTATTGCTAATAACTGCACAGAGTCTGGCATTGAGTGTTTTATCT
>WTAX01000494.1 GCA_013139395.1 Gammaproteobacteria bacterium
GATTTCAGTTGAATTGTTAATTCATCTATTTGTCTTTGTTGATATGTCTTATAAGCCCGTTGTTTGATATTTTTTTCTTTATGCTGGCCCACTGATGCCGATAGTTGTGTAATTTTTTCAAGATCGATTAACTGCCTGTCTAATACAGCTGATAACAGGTACTTATAACAGGATTTCTTATCAGTAGATTTTTCCGAATAGCTATCTATCGATCTCAACAGATAATTATCTTTATCATTTATATGCCGGCAGATCCGTATGTATATAACAGAACACAAACGTAAACTGTCCGCTTCCAGGACCGCATACAAGTTTTCGCGGTTCAATGCGTCAAGCTGTAATTCTCTAAAAAAGCGCTGTAGTTGAACTGGATAGTTATTGTCGAGCTTATTAAGTAATTGACCCCATTCACTGTGTTCAACCCTGCTTTTGTTTTTTATCGCATCCCGCATCAGTGTATAAAGACGATTATAAAGCCGGTAGCCTGCTGACAGTTTGTTTTCTGCGTTACTGTCAAAAGTAACTTTCTGAGCGGGAGTAGTGAAATTACCACCCAGAATTTCTAACAGGCCCTGAGTTAATTCTGAGTCAGAAGAATTCGTTTTAAACGAGTGGTAAAGTTCCGCTAATAAATCATCGTAATGTATTGAAGCAGATTCCGCGATTTGTCTTAATAAACTGCGAAGGTAGGTTTTTTTGTTGAAATCAGTGCCGCCTTCTGTAAATAGATAATTTAAGGTGGACTGCTTAAACAGCATATTTAGCTTATCGTTAAACGTTTCCCCTTCTGAATGTAAAATAAAATTTTCAGATAGATATTCATCCTGTCCCAACAAACTGGATTGTGAGATGATTTTATTAATATAACTGAAATGATGAGGGACTACTATTTCAACAATATTTTTGAAGGCTGCCTCAGGAAAGAATTTAGATATATTTTGCCGGATATGTAAACTCCGGCCTTCTTTCAATAATATTTTTTTTACCTCTGCCACGTAGTCAGAAGTCAATTCTGACCAGTAAGCCTGTAATAATGACCATTTCCCATTATTTAAGACACAACACAGCAACTCTGTTAACAGGGAATGACTGCCTTTATTATTGTATATTTTTGTAGAAGTTAACACACCCTGCTCATCAAGTGTTTGCCTAAGATTTGCCAGGTAAGTTATATTTTTTTTCAGCTTATTCGCTAACGTTGTAGTTTTAATACGTTGATTTAGCGCCTTAAGCAGATCGTCATAATCCCTGTTTTGTTGTTGTGCTATGTGTTGCAGAAGATAATGTAAATATTCTTTGCAACTAAATTGATTGTTAGCTTTTAACGCCAGATAGCTTAAGGTCATTTCTACAAGATATAACTTTAAACGATCATCAATGGGAATTTTTTCTGAATTGACAATATGTAGATTATTGTTTTCAAAGAGATATGAATTCGATAGTACGTCAATAATAATATTAAAATTTGCAGGTTCTAACAGTTGGAAAATGTCCTGCTGTATTTTTTCTGGAAAACGTTTAGCAATGATTTGCCTGACTTTACTATCCCGCAGTTTTATAAGTAAGACCTTGTGACTAGCTGACTGGCTTACAGAATTTAATTGATGCCACTGCTTAATTATGTCAATTTCAGCAAGGCCATAGGCTTCCTGAAAAAAAGCATCTAATTGATTCCCGCTCAATGTATTATTGATTGTGCAGGTAGTGGCTAAATGTGTCTCAAGCGCAGTCTTTAGTGAGATCGATAATTTTTCAGGAAGATCAGAACAGAAATTATTTTCACTGAACTCACCCATATCAAGCACCAGATTTTCAATAACGACCTGATCGTTACTGAAATCCATTTGCGAAAAAACTTCATCAACTACCGGTAAAGCTGCATCTCTAACCCATTCGGATAATTCATAGTCACTTGAAAAAAACGGCAGTTTTCGAGCGCTTTTGATGGTAAATTCAAGGTGATTGATTATGTTCAAGATATGCCACCTAATCTTTTGATTCAGTGCTGGCTAATAGCTGTAAGAATTCTGTTAATCTTTCAGATTGCACGTTCAATTTTTCGAAACCTGTGTTTTCTTTTTTATAGCGGAGCCAGTTTTTAAAAATGCTCTCAAAATCTTTCATAGTTGAAATATTTAACCAGTGAATATTGGCATAGATATGCGCCGGGCATTCCTCTCTAATTAACTTTTCAACATACAGCCGAAAATCACTATCTCTAAAACGTGCGGTCCAGTCCGGCAACAAAATACTGATCTGAAAAGCATAGAAGTTTTTTATGGTATTTTTATCTATTCGCTTACAGCCGATTTCATCCACTGGTAAAAGGAGGTTATGTTCAATCAAATGTAGGCCTTCCATTTCCAGGTTTATCGCAACCAGGCTTTCTCGAATACTATTGGCTGCTGCAAAAGCATCTTGTTGTTTTTTAAAGCTGGCGAGGTAATTCCAGTTAGCGGGTAGATCAGGATCGTCAGTCGAATTAAAAAAAAGTTCGACACTCGATTCATCATGTACCTGAGCTACCCTGTATCGTTGAAGATCAATCCCTTTGATGAAAATGATTTTATTTAAAGTTCCGTCTTCATCGGTTAATCTATTTTTTACTGCAGAAAGATATATCCCGGTTTTTTCATGATCAAATTTGAGATAAGGAACAGGTTTGAAAGAGTCTGATTGTTCAGCAATTTCATCAGCTGTGATATCAATGTAAATAATATCTTCAGAATCCGTTAACGGTGCATTAGCGTTAACGGCACTGGAGCTATATATTGAGCCATTGTTTTCTTCCTCACTAAAATAAAACCCCTGTGTTAACAATGGTTCAATTAAGGACCTGCAGTTAGTATCTATACCCAGCAGGGTTGAAATAGTTTGCTGGATAATTGAAACATTATCCGTTCCCCAGGATTGCCTCGAATAATCGAATCCAGCTGAGCGGTTAGCGGCTAAATTATGTATATTTTGAAGATTTAGACTTTTGCTGGTTAATATATTTTCCGTTAATTCTTCATCGATAAAGTAAGGATTTTTATATTCAAATCCATATTGCTGCTTATCTCTTCCATTGATGGCTAGTAGATAGTCGAACACACGCCCTTTTCTTTCGGGGAAATTTTCATAATGATTATTACTGGTGAGGAACTCACTATCCGGAATATTTTTGTATAACTTTTCTATGTCGGCTATGGCATCCTTTTGCAGCGCCTGTGTTTTGTATGAGCTTTTCGCTTCAAGATTAATGGAAAACAAATCCTGAGTATTATCAAGCATAGCTAAATGGTCTGCCATAATTTGGTCAAATAACAGCATGTAACCCTTCAGCTGCATTGCCTGTGCTTTTCTTTCTGTAGAAAAACTCGGCGGTATGCCCAATTGATTGATGCCATAGACATTAGGGAATTGTGATTGAACAGAGCAATATGAAGTTAACGATTTCTTCTTATGTGGATAAACACCGGGTGCCGGCTTCAAGCCCATGGCCTTTTGTTGATGATAGTTATTATGGACCAGCATTTCATAGGCATTGACAAATTCAACTATATTAGTCTCTACATTTTTTCCATTATTCAGCAGCCTGACCTTAATATCTTCCTGTCTTGAAGGAATTACCAGGCTGTGAGACATTTCCCGAATAGAAGCAAGACAATCAGAAAATATCTCACCACTTTCTGTTTCAAAGCTAATAGATTTAATTTTTGTAATGCCGCTAGTGTTTTTTAGTATTGAGACAAGACTGGATATAGATATTTTTTTTGATTTATTTTCAATATCTTTGTCATCGAGGAAACCAGAGATTAATAGAGGGCCCGTCAATTTATCGGCGAGTAAATATTCATCTGCACTATCAGTTTGCATAGTCTTTTTATCGATAGTGCCGGATATACTCTTACCGATATTGAAGTAGATGTCTGCAAGTATCGGTATCGATGGCCTGTCATCAATTTCTATTGTGGCGACAAGATCAACTTTTTTTTCCTCAATAAAAACGATTCGGTTGATATCTTCTCCCAGGTTTCTGACCTGGTTGAAAGCATTTTTGACTCTTTTTTTTATTGCCTCAGGTGTAGAGCAATCTTTATGCCCAAACATGTTTTGTTTCTGCGTGATATAAACGTCAAACAGGCAGCCACACAATATCAATTGGACGCTGTTTTCTGATATTCTGGCAGGTGTCAAATAAACATAGGCAATCTCATCGACCCTGTCGATAAGATATTTTTGATAATCCATCGTGGTGATCGGACGATTAGGTAATGCTTCATCTGTGGTGAATAAACCATGCTGGTGTAAATCAATCGTCTCATCAGTATTAACGAGCAAATCTTCAATAGTGTATTCAGATCGATAATTTATGTCCGTTAGTGCATAACAAAGCTGCTCCAGAATGGTTATACCCGGGTCATGTAAGTTGTAATCTGTCCATAAATTCCCCGACATGACCTGAACATTCTCAAGCATTTCCGCTCTTAGCGTGCTGAACTCACTATCTGATAATCTCTTTGGAAGATAGCTATTAAACTGACTCATTTTCTATGTCCTGTACCTTGCTCACTGCCAGCTTTATGGCCTGAAAAAGGATCCTGGTCTGACCATAAATTTGTAATGTGATAGTCAATAATAGAACCATCTCCGTAGTCACAGTTAGTTTTAATCTGTAGCTCGTACTGTCCCTTTTTTTTCCCCGGCTTCCATCTCAATTTTATCTTATGAAGAAACGAGTCATAAAATGAATGAGTACAGCGGATTCGATTCTTCAACCCTAAAAAACTCAACAGGTTTTTTTTGACAGGACTGATGGTGTGCATGGCAATG
>WTAX01000458.1 GCA_013139395.1 Gammaproteobacteria bacterium
TCAACTGTCATCTGGCAGGCTATCATTTTTACATCCGATTCAACACAAATTTCCCGCAATTCATCAATGGAGGCGACACCTTTATTGCTTAATGTTTTTTTCATCATACCTGTGGCCATTTTTTCAAACCCGGGCACACCGGCCATTAACACATTGGGAATATTCATTTCAGTATGTCGTAACCACTGTGGTCCCACAGGCATTTTCATCGGCATTGCTGGATTTCCTAAAGGGCTGATAGACAGATCTAGTTCAGATTTTAAAAGACTTAAGCCATAAAAAGTAAAAAATAGAGAGACCTTCCATCCTAAAGCAGCCGCAGTAGACGCTAAAATAAACGGAGGGTAAGCCATATCCATAGTTCCCTTAGTGACAATAATAGTCATTGAGGGAACATGAGATGCTTCTTTCTCAGCCATTTTTTGCTTAAATCGTTCATCAAAATAGCGATCAAAGGTTTCTTGATCAAATTCATTAGTATGATTAACTGAATTTTCATTTCTATTTTCTATTGTCGTTGTCATGATACATTCCTCCTAGGAATCTTTTTTTATCACAAATATAAACTCATCTTCATGAATCTCAGACGACACCAGTTCATGACCCGTTTGCTCACAGAATGAGGATAAGTCTTTAACAGAACCCGGATCACTGGTGATAATCTCCAGCATTTCACCCAAAGCTAATTGTGCTAAAGCTTTTTTTGTTTTTAATATCGGCAGAGGACAGCTTAATCCTCTGGCATCCAGTATCGAATTGATAATCTGTGTCATTTTCTTTCTCCTGTTTCAGTCTTAACTGAAAATTAGTTGACTGGTCGGTCAAGTCATTAGTCAAAAAAAACCGAATAAATTATTTTATTCGGATCGTACTTTCTTTTTAGGCGTTAATTTCTATACGGATAGATTTAAGCGCTGAACCCAGACGATAGATTGTTTCCGGATCATTACTGGCTTTAGCAATAAGGATCATACCCTCCAGATAAGCCAGCATCGCTTCAGCCGTTCTTTGTGTATCCAATGGTGCTATTATTTTACTGGCAACCGCTTCATCCAGAGTACTCTTAAATCGTTCACGAGCCATATGAAAAACAGCACTTAACTTGGCTCGCAACACATCATCCTGGGTACTGATTTCCAATGCCAGGTTACCAAACAAGCACCCCGGCATATGACCTTCAAGATTTTTAGCTGCCTTTTGCCAAAAATAAGCAGCATCGATCAAGTAATCAATGCGTTCCATTGGCGGTAAATCGGGATCAAATGCCTCATGAACAAAGCCATGCGCCCAATCTTCAGCAAACTCCTCAATAACCGCCAAAACTAAATCACGTTTGGCTGAAAAAAAATGATAAAAACTGCCTTTTTGAATATCAGCTTTATCACAAATTTCTTTAATACCCACGTCCGCATAGCTGCGATTATGAAACAGTGATTTGGCGACTTTAATAATACGTTTACGTGTATCCATTGCTTTATCCATGATCCAATTATAGTTGACCGACCGGTCAAGTCAAGAGAATTAGTAAATTATTATGTAGTTATTTTAAATTAATACATAAACATTGTCTTTAAAAAAAGACGACAGAATAGTCCAGTGATTGGCGCGTAAAGACAAGAAATAAAGAAATTCCTGTTGTATTCTATTTTTACCGACAAAGCAAATATGTGCTGTCAGTACGTACAGAGCTTACAATTTTAAGGAAATAGATAAAACTAAACCGCAAACAAACTGGATTAACTGACAAATAGATTGATAATTAAATGAGTTGATATACTCTCAAACAATATCATTAATATACATCAACAATAACAAAGCAAAATTATATGTAACGATTCAGCGTGTTATTTACAAAAGACAAAGTGCATACAATAAGGGATCTCACATAATGAAAACAACAAACCATTATTTTCTTTTTTTATTCGCTGCTTTTATATTATTCTCATGTAATGCAATATTCGCTGATCCCCCAGCATCACAATACCCGCCAAAAATCGATTCTTTTAATGCCTATCCAGAATTCTTCTCAGAAGGTGATACTATTACTCTTGCCTGGGAAACTTCTCATACAACTCAAGTTCACATTTCAGGTATAGGCCGGGTCAGCACCTCAGGTTCTCGTGTGATACAGAACTTTCATTATGCTCAAGGCGATATTATGTTGACAGCATCTAATGATGGAAACTTTGAGCCTAAAACTCAAAAACTCATTATACAAATCGCAAAAAAATCAACAAAAACACCCCCCGCTTCTTTCACACATTTAAATTCGGATAAGCCTATTCTAATGATTGGCAGCCAGGCAAGCATATCCCAAAAGCTAAAAAAATATAAACTTAAACCTGTTAAGCGTTATTCAAACATAAAACCATCGACTCTTCATAAAGCAGCGTTACCCGTTGCCAAAAGGCCAATGCGCGCACAGGTCATACCCTATAATGCTGCACAATTAAATGCACCACAAATAATCAGCCCTCAAAATAATAGCACGTTTAGCCACTATCCCAGAAAATTAAAACTACGTTGGAAGCCAGTAAATAATGCTGCAGCTTATAATGTAGAAATTGATTGCCTGCATTGTTGTGCCAGTGGCAAATGGTGTACGGATATTGGTAAAACATTTAAACAAATTAAAGCACTACAGAACACCTATTATCAATTTAACTTTGTTGG
>WTAX01000437.1 GCA_013139395.1 Gammaproteobacteria bacterium
TTTTTGTCCGGGCATTCATATTTTCATTCTTTAATGATGAACCGTCAAAATGATTCGAAGAAAAAGCAATCGACAGTAAATGAGCCTTATCAATTAATCCTGAATCAAATAATTGCTCGGCCTTAGCCATACTGTCGTGGTAGCCATTTAATGCTGTTAAAAAAGCCATCAATGTTATGGTTGATAGAATAACAATAACCAGGAAAGAGCGAATTGATTTCATATTTTATTAACCGTATAACCTACCCCGCGAATTGTTTTGATAAATTCAATACCTATTTTTTTACGCAAATGATGAATATGAACTTCAAGAGCATTACTATTGACCTCTTCTCCCCAACTATAAAGCTGCGACTCAAGATTATTGCGCGTCTGGATTCTGCCGGCATTTTGCATCAGCGTTTTCAAGAGCATATATTCGCTTTTTGATAATAAGGTTTCCTTACCGGCAATTATAACTTGCATGCTGCTGGTTTCAAGTATCACCGGGCCAATTCTGATATCATTGGATTCAGCAGTGGTACTTATCCTGCGTTCCAGCACCCGAATTCTTGCCAGTAATTCAGGCATATTAAACGGCTTAGCTAAATAATCATCTGCACCAATATCAAGACCAGAAACCGTATCTTCAACTGAGTCTCGTGCGGTAAGAATTAAAATAGGTGTTGTAATCTTATTTTTTCTGATATGACTGATCACCCCCAGGCCATCCATATCAGGTAATCCCAAATCGAGAATAACGATATCAGGCGGAAAACTTACTACAACATGTATTGCTTCCTTTCCCTTAGAAACATGATTAACCGTAATACCTTCACGAGCTAGTGCATGCTGTAAACCCTCAGCCAAAGACAAATCATCTTCAACCAATAATATTTGCATTTTTTACCCCTTAATCAATCAAAAATTTCTAATAATATAATTTATTCCGTTTTTATATGTACTTTTCAGCAATTTTATTTTGTGAGCGTGTTGCCCTGTCAATAATTCCTGGAAAAATCGCATTGATCCTCACAAATAGAGATTCTGGAAAACCCAGATATTTTTCTTTATCATTGTTAATGATAGACTGGATTATTTTTTTAGCGACCCAATCAGGGCTATCCATGTTCATTTTTACCTCTTTGGCCATATTATAAACAGCACTGGAGTTAAGAGAAGTTTTAACTGCCCTGGGAGCAATATAGGATACTTTTACTGCTGTTTCTGCCAACTCTCTGCGTAATGCCTGAGAAAAACCACGTAAGGCAAACTTACTGGTTGAATAAGAAGTAAACCAGGCAAAACCAATCGAACCAAAGGTAGAACCTACATTGACAATATGCCCCTTATTTTTTGACTTCATATAAGGCAGCACTTTCTTACACAGTTGTATCGGTGCGATAACATTCGTTTGAAAAACAGCTTCAATCCGCTCATCTGATTGTTCAAGTAGTGAGGTAAAATCCATAATACCCGCTGTGTTGATCAATATATCATAACCCATAAACTCTTTTTTCATTTGCTCAACAATTGACTGGCGTCCTTCCTGAGTCACAATATCAGCAACAATAAGAGCAATATCACTTTTATAATCTAATTGTTCTGCAAGTTGTTCTAGTTTTTCTTGAGAACGCCCTACCAGCCCCAGTTTACAACCATGAGAACTAAGTTGCTTAGCCAATTCACTGCCGATGCCGCCAGTAGCACCTGTCAGTATTATTCTCTGATCGGTTAATTGTGTCATCACTGTATAGCCTATTGATTAATGGTCTTTAATTTTGCCTGAATTTCATTACGACGTCCTTTATCTGCAAGCGGTCTTTGAGGTCTTGCAGGTGCGTTAAGCGCCTTATTGAAATAGCTGACGGCTGCTTCTTTTTTTCCCTGATCAAGCAGAAAATCAGCATAAAAATAATTTGCATCAATACCGTCAGGATTTATTAATAAGGCCTTTTTCAGATACTCTTCTGCTTGATCATCATTACCAAAAGCAAGAGGCCAGCCGGGTACTTGATAATATAGACTGCCCAGTGAGGTATAGATTGAGCCATTTAAGGCATTGGGATTAATTTTTTCCGCCTCCAGTAAGAGTTCCCGGGCCTTTTTTACTTTACCCAGCGCACCCAAACCACCACTTTTACCTGCATCAGTGCTGACTATAATCGCATTCCAGATCAATGGCTCTGCTTGTTGCGGGTAGCTTTTAACCGTTTGCTCTGCTTTTTCAATTAATTGAGTAAAGGTCTTTTCTATATCCGCTTCAGGTGTTTCATAATTGGCAACAGCCCATTGTTTTTGCAAGTCATGAATCGTGCTATCCATAGATTTTGCATAAACCGTACCGGTGAGCAATGATAAAGCCTGTAGAGTAAATAATACACTGACTATATTGATGTTAATTTTTTTCATTTTTATTTCCTTAATCTGATGCTGTTAATTAAACGGACAAGCTCTGCTCCTAAACAGGCAGGGTACGAAAGATATCACCATATAATTTATAAAACATGTTTGCTGCATGAATAATGACTTCCTGATCGTCTTTATCAGTGACTTTGTTCATAAGAGTTTCATAAAAACCCATATGTTCTATATCAAGGGAGCCGTGAGATGTCAGATAGCTAAAGGCACTATCCGGTAATGATAATTTTTCCTGAATTTTACCTGCAGCATTGCTTGCCAGAGCTATACTGGTGCCTTCCAAAACAAGAACCATTCCGAAAAAACCCATTGGACTAACGCGCATGATCAGGTCATAAGCATAAGCCACCATAAGCTCAGTTGCTGGTGAAGGCTGTCCATAACGTACCTGTTCAGCATTTATACCCGTTGCTGTGATATCATTTAAAATCCATTCCTGATGACCCAGTTCTTCTTCAATATATTCCGCAATGGCATTTCTTAACCATTCTTTATCTTGTGGAATACGCCCGCCGCAGGACATCAATAAAGGTGTAGTATGTTTGACATGATGGTAAGCCTGAGTTAGAAACGCCTGGTAAGTCTGTAATGAAATATCCCCTGTACTGCCTTTTTGTAAGGTCTCAATTTGTTGAAACTCTTTACGCTGCTGCTCCGTTGCAGTAATTAACGTATCAAAAAAATTACTCACATAATTCTCCATTTAATTCTTTTTTATTTTCATCTAAAAAATACTGCTCATAAGAACATTCCAGTTGTTGTTCATAAGCCTGATATACAGCCAGACGCCTTGGCCGTCCTGTACCGGTTAACTGATTGTTTTGAACAGTGAAAGGTTCATCTGCTAAAATAAAATCAACTACTCTGGCATAATCAGGTAATTGTGTATTAAGTTGAGCCAGAGAGATCCTTAATTCACTATCAGTCACTGCTCCAGGAGCGGCTCTAAGCACACTTTCTCTAAGTACATTTTCTCTAAGTACACTTTTTCTAAGGACTATGATGGCAACTAAATAAGGTCTGGCATGACCATACACCACGCATTGCGCTATCAACGGGATGGCCTCAAGCTCTTTCTCAATCCACTCGGGAGAAATATTTCGTCCAAATGAAGTATTGATTATATTTTTCTTACGCCCGGTAATATAAAGAAAATTATCTTTATCTAAATGCCCAATATCACCCGTTGAATAAAAATCATCATTATTATTTTCCTTCCCTAAGTAACCGCTAAAAAGGCCGCCTTTAACTAATACTTCACCTTCATCACTTATTTTGACCTGATGATCATTTAATACTTTACCTACAGAACCAGGACGGCTTACTGAGGGATTATTAACAGTCACCACAGATACCGCTTCAGATAAGCCGTAGCCTTCATAAACAGGAATATTAAATTGTTCTGCCAGGTTAAGAATTTTTCTGGAAACCGGTGCACCGCCCATGGCAAT
>WTAX01000360.1 GCA_013139395.1 Gammaproteobacteria bacterium
TTTATCTCATCTTATTTTGAGTGATTGGGAATGGCCGCTATCGGGAATTGAAGTATTGAAATGGCAAACTCTTTAATGGCAGGTATAGGTCATTTTCTACTTGATTAGGAACTGAGCAAGATTAGAATTTTATATCAAATTTTAATCTTGTCTTGCTCTTGTAATTACCGCTATGCAGTCTTCATAATTAAATAAGTAAGTACTAATTATGCGGCTTTGGGACGACAGCACTAGTTCATAGTCCTGATAGTGAGTGACTGCAATGAGCATAAAAGAGACCGTCAGTGAGCTGTTCTTGACCGTCTTCTGTGTGGTGATTCAAGACATACGTCATTTATCTTAATCAGCTTCTTCCTCAGCAGTTGCCGTTCGAGAGAATTGTAAATAGCTTCTATTCTGATGGCGTTATCCATTTACCCAGAGTAACAAGTGCCACATCAAAATCGAGAGGCTTGGAAATGTAGTCCGTCATCCCTGCTGACAAAACGGCTTCTCTATCACTTATCATGGCATTCGCTGTTATTGCGATAATAGGTAAGTCTTTAAATTGCTCTTGTGCACGTATCTGACGTGTGGCTTCATAGCCATCCATTACCGGCATCTGACAATCCATCAGCACACCGTCAAAGTCTTCTTTTGCTAATGCTTCTAAGGCTTCTTTACCATTGTATGCAGTGACAATGTGAATCCCCTCTGTTTCTAAATATTCCTTTATAATTTCCTGATTAATTTCTTCGTCGTCAACAGAGAGTATTTTGGCACCAGATAATATCTCAGTGGCATTTTTAACATCTTCCTCCGTAATTTGCACTGAAGTTTCAGCCTGTATAATATCTCCCTGTTGTTTTTTCATACGAGCCGTAAAATGGAAAGTACTACCGACACCTTCTTCACTTTCTACCCAAATGTCACCTCCCATAAGATGAGTGATCCGCTTTGAAATAATCAAACCAAGACCGGTTCCACCATACTTGCGAGTGGTAGAAGTGTCCGCCTGACTAAAAGCCTGGAATAATTTTTCCTGCTGCTCCTGACTCATACCTATCCCTTTATCCTCTACGGTAAAATGCAATAAGGACTCCAGTTCATTGTCTTCCTGCAAAGCTACATTAAAGTTTACAGTGCTATTATGGTCACAAAACTTGACTGCATTATTGCCGAGGTTAATCAGTATCTGACCAAGACGTAATGGATCTCCTATTAGGTTGATAGGAACATCATCATCCACTTTGTATACAATCTGGATATTTTTCTCAACAGCTTTGAAACCCAGAAGGGTTATTATATGATTGACAGTATCATTAAGAATGAATGGGATTTCCTCCATATCCAGCTTGCCTGCTTCAATTTTGGAAAAGTCAAGAATGTCATTGATAATACCCAGCAGGCTCTCTGCTGAAAAGTGCACTGTTTTAATGTAATTGCTTTGCCTGGCATTCAGATCGGTTTTCATTGCCAGTTGTGACATACTAATAATAGCATTCATGGGTGTGCGAATTTCATGACTCATATTGGCTAGAAACTCACTTGTGGCTTTATTGGCTTCTTCTGCTTTGGCATGAGCTATCTTGAGGGCGTTTGTATACTCATCAACAAGCCTTTTTTGCTTGACCAAATCATTGGTCATAAGATTAAAATCTTTTCCTAACAAACCTAATTCATCGTTTGAATGTATTTCTACCTTTGCCGTTAAATCACCACTACTAATTTTCTGGCTGGCCTGACTCAGCTTTATTATTGGGGTAACCAGCTTATTTGAAATCTTCCTGGAAGCCAGAAACAACACAATAATCAGCACCAGAATTAATACCATAATGGTACGTTGCAACTTATTAACCGGTTTATTAACCTCATCCAATGACATGGTGGTCATTATTGCCCAGTTGAGTCCGGCAACATTCAATGGGGAATAAATTACCAGTTCCTCTTCTCCTGTACTTCCTGTTTTAATTGCTTGACCTGAATTCTTTGCCAATGCCAGTTCAATATATTTATCAGTCTTTATTTGGCCTAAAACGCCCTTTTTGACAAGACGATCGCTGCGGTAACGACTATAACCATCATCATGTCCTACCAGATAGGTTTTACCGGTTGCTCCCAACCCTGTTCTGTTGCGAATGATGTCATGGATGAACACCATCGAAAACTGCATAACCATAACCCCGATCATGTCATCGTTATATCTAATGGGTGCCCCAATAAAAGCAGAGAAATTTTGTTCGGATGGTAAATAGGGCGCATAATCCTGAATTGATATGACATCATTTGCTTTTACTTTTGCAAATAACTTAGCCAGACCACTGTTTTTCAAGCTGCCTGTAAGCAGATTTGTTCCCAGGTCACTTTCCTTTGCCAATGTAAAAATAACATCAGCGTCCATATTAATGAAAAGCATATCGTAATGTTTGTGAGTGACGGAATATTTATTGAGCCATGAACGATATTTTGCTTCGATTGCTTTCCATAGAGTTTTTTCTACCTGTCGCCCCTCTTTGATAAAAGCCTGCTGAAAGTCTAACATGGCTTTTATTACTATTGGGTTTTTAGACTGTACCTCAAGAGTGTCCATACGTTCAATAAAATAGGTTTCAATAGCAGATTTATGTAAATGATTAGTGACTGACAGTTTCTGGAAATTATTATCCAAAAATGCCGTGCTACTAATATAACTACTTATTATTGCAATTAAACCAGCAGGAATAAGCCCTATCAACAGTAGAAGAAAGGTTAGCTTTAAGTTTATATTACCATTTTTAAACATTTTGTTAGTTTAAGTCATAGTTTTTAATTGTCGAGGAATGGCTTAACTGTTTAAAGTTTCCAAATTATCAGTAGTTCATTAATTTTAGAATATAGACCATTCTTTCAAAAAAATCCAATGCCTAAGTGTTCAAAAACTTTAATCACAAAGTGAAAGTATTTAGTCATATTCTTTTACGTCAGCAATTTGATTTATTTGAGACATAAGGATTGTTAGATTAACTTGAAACTTGCTATTTTATGATTTTGTTCATCAATGGTCGCTATCTGGAAGTAAAGTCATAAAGTAAGCAGACTCTTCAATGGCTGGTTTAGGTCATTTGTGACATGTTCAAGAACCGAGTAGTATTAAAACATATACATTATGATCAACATTTTTTTTACTCCAGAAATAGCAGTTAAACACCCTGATTGATTGTACAAGAAAGTTCTAATTCATCAGCAAAGGGTCGATCACGGCTGTTTCACATACGTCCGCTTAGAGCATTAAGCGGGTATAGACCTGACTGTAATGGATGATACTCAAACGGTTTAATATTACTTCCGGTTAGTGGTGATTGTAGTCATACAATATTTGTGAGGAACAGGCTGTCCATCAGCATAAGTAGTCGCTCGGGGGTGATCAAAACTTTCAGTTTTTTAATTTTGCGTCAAATAAGCTACATCATTAAAATTGTGTATGGCTCTTTTATATCTGTTTTTTGTAGTTTTTATGATAAATGCTTCTATGCATTTAGCATCGTCATTCTTTCTTTTTCGGAAGATCATCCCTACAGAATTACGTATAAAATTTTCTCTTTTTAGTAAACTTTTGGTGTTATTCTTTCGTTTGCCTACAATTTTATAAAATGACCGGATTTCATTAAAGCCAGTAGTGGGTACAAACCCATCAAATTTATCAATTGCTTGAATAGCATTCTTTCGATTTCCCTTTATTAATTCAGCACAAGCCAAATTAATCTGAACTTCTGGTTCAATAGAAATCAATTTATCAGAAGAATTATAACAATGGTCTACAACACCATTTTCATAGTCAATCAGCACTGCTGAAAGTCCTACATAAGAGAGATAAATAGAATAATGTTTTTCTAATTGAGTTGTTTCATAAATTGCTGTGAGAAAAAAATTTCTTGCTTGTGTATATTTTGAATGCCATAGACAATAAATTCCTGCAAGAAAATTGATATTATAATCCATTTTACCTACTCCATTTATTAAATGATTGCTCACACTTTTTAATCCGAAAACAACTATAATAAAAATATTATAGTTTGAAAGTGTGAACGGTTCAAATTTATAATGTAGGATTAACTCAATATTTTTGTAGGAAATATCAAAATTCTGCTTAAATAAATTTATAAGTTATTTTGATTTTATCTATCTAATGGTTGGCTGAGTCACTTGAAGAGACGGTCGTCTAGGCACACTTGACCGTCAGCTATGAGCATGTTGCTGTCGTATCAGCTACCGTTTTTTTACTCATTCCAAACATATAAAAAATATCCTGGCTACTT
>WTAX01000271.1 GCA_013139395.1 Gammaproteobacteria bacterium
AAACTACCGCCGCCAAATAAAACCAGCAGTAAAATTGCCAGCACAAACCCTGGAATTGCATAACCCACTAAAACAATAGTACTGGAAATCACATCAAAGTGGCTTCCATCCCTTACCGCTTTGGCAATACCCAGAGGAATGCAAGTCAGATAGGTAATAAAAAAGGTCCACATACCCAGACTGATTGAAACAGGCAGTTTAGATACAATAAGCTCTGTCACCGATTGATGGTGGTGATAACTTTCACCAAAATCAAAACGAATATAATTGCTCATCATGGTCACAAAACGTTCTACCGGGGGTTTATCAAAACCATATAGCGCCTTAATTTCATCCAGACGTTCTTTATCTATACCTTCTGCACCACGATATAATTCACTGGCAGTACTGCCGACTTCGGTCATTTGATCCTGTCCGGTCAATTGGGCAACCAATTGTTCAACAGGCCCACCCGGCACAAACTGAGTAATGACAAAGGTAATGAGCATGACACCAAATAAAGTGGGGATCATGAGTAGCAATCGTTTAACTATATAATAAAACATAAGTAATTAACTTTTTATAACCCTACTTTTTTTTAGACGCTGCGTCAGCAGATGAGCCTGTTGTTTGATACTCTGTGTTTCGGTATTGGGGTTTAAACCACCAGGTTGACAGCATCCAGCCTTCAGCTGAAAAATAATCCGGTAATATCTGCGGAAATTCAAACTTATCCCAATAGGCTATCCGATGAGTAGAAATATACCAATGAGGAACCAGATAAAATTCACTTAACAGCACTCTATCCAGCGCATGAGTAATGGCAATAATTTCTGCTCTGTCGGTGGTATTGCTCAATTGATCCAATAGTGCATCAATCGCTGGATTTTTTATACCAGGATAATTGGCAGAGCCATCAACATCAGCCGTTTTAGAATGCCAGCGCCCTTCCAGTTCGTTGCCTGGTACCTGACTCTGAGGATAACTGGAAACAATCATATGAAAATCTTTGGTTTCAACCCTACGCTTATATAAGGCAAAATCAACCGTTCGATAATTCATAGTAATGCCCAGCTTTTTTAAATTTCGAGCATAAGATGCAGCAATACGTTCAAAAGCCTTTGCAGCCAGGATTAAATCAAAGGTAAATGCTTTGCCCTTGTTATTTCTCAAAGCACCATTTTTATATTCCCAGCCAGCCGATTTAAGCAGTTTAATGGCCTGACGTAAATTGTTACGCAGCGAGGATGGTTTAGTGGTCACTGGAGGCATCCAGGCATCTGCAAAAACCCTTGCCTCAAGTTGATCTTTAAAGGGTGCCAGTAATTCACGTTCACGTTGAGAAATCGGCCCCTTAGCAGCCAGTTCAGTATTACTAAAATAACTGTCATTACGCTGGTACTGGTTATAAAACAGCATACGATTTGCCCATTCAAAATCATAGGCCAGAACCAATGCTTCGCGCACTCTTTTATCACTAAACAGTGCTTTGCGGGTATTAAAGATAAAACCTTGAATACCCACACTATTTTTATTGGGTATATTATTTTTTATGATTTCATTATCTTTAAACACACGTCCGGTATAATCCCGCGCCCACATTTTAGAGTTATTTTCACTGCGAAAATCATATTCACCAGCCTTTAATGCTTCAAGTGCAATGGTGCTGTCTCGAAAATATTTGTAGACGACCTCATCAAAATTAAACATCCCTTTACGAATGCCTAAATCAGCAGCCCAATAATCCGGATTGCGTTTAAACTTAAGCTGCTTACCCGTATCATAACTGTCAAGCACATAAGGCCCGCTGCCAATAGGATTTTTCATTGCTGTATCTTTAAATTCAAGCTCACCTACCCAATGTTTAGGAAATACTGACAGGTAACTACTGAGTAACATTGGCAGCTTAGGATTTTTTTCTTTGAAGTTAAAGCGGATGATTTGCCTGTCAATTATTTGTGCATCACTGATATCACCCAGAGTGATTTTGTAGGCAGGATGAACATTTTTATCCTGCATCAGTGTATCAAATGAGAATTTAACATCTTCAACCGTGACGGATGAGCCATCAGAGAATTTTGCTTTTGCATTAATATGATATGAAACAGATAAACCATCTTCAGCTACGTTAATATCATCGGCAAGCAAACCATAAAAGGTATAGGGTTCATCCAGACTCTGTTCCATCAGGGTCTCAATAATCAGCCCTTCAATACCATCTGCAGCAACACCTTTAAGAAGAAACGGATTAAGACGGTCAAATGTGCGTGTACCATTGAGGTCTAAACGCCCGCCTTTGGGCGCATCAGGATTTACATAGTCAAAATGAGAAAAATTTTTACTATATTTGGGAGTATAGCCATAGGCAATAGCATAATCAGAAAAAGCTGATTTACTAATAAAAAAACTGCACAAAGCAAAAACAATTAAATTGACTTTTAATATTACATTAAGAAAAGACAGCATTTTTTCCCTATTTTCGGAATTTTCAAATAATATCTAGTTTATTATATTTATCAAAGGTATCATATCGGTAATACACATTTTTACAAGTAGTAATCAATTATAAAATCAGGTTACTATTTGTTATAGATATTTTAAAAATATTTTAAGGAGTCAAACATGGGATTTATGCAGG
>WTAX01000406.1 GCA_013139395.1 Gammaproteobacteria bacterium
AGTTGATCGAAATAGTCAATTTCAACGCAAGCCTTTTTTGTCAGTTTTATCTTAAGCTGTTCAGGACTGAGGTTCTTCCTTTCGTAGGCCAATAGAATAGCCCTCTTATATCACTCCCTTTGCCACGATAAAATAATAAATTGCACTCTGGGCAGAAATTGAGTTAAGTGCTACGCTTTATCTTCTAAATTTTTAATTTCTTCTGGTAAGCTGACTGTCATGTCATTAATCATCCTTGATATATAGAAACTAAATAATACCAAGAATCTTACAGTGAGGGTGTAGGAATTATGGAGGGTTCTTTCGAAATCTTTAAATGATCGCCACAGGATCGCCATAGAGAGGATAATGGAAAAAAATAGAAGAGTAAAAATTATGTTGATTGCTTAAAAGCGTTGCTATGTATGGTGCCCAGGAGAAGACTTGAACTTCCACGGGCCGAAGCCCACTAGCACCTGAAGCTAGCGTGTCTACCAATTTCACCACCTGGGCATGGGGTAAATCTGTGGTTGTGTGACCACTATTGGATGGAGCTGAATTATACCCTTTTTTTTTATGTTTTAACAATTTTTTTATTGGATGTTATAAAAGTACTATTTAATAGGGTTTAATATAAAAATAGTTATGTTCCTTTGGCTGATGAGCTCAATATATTGCTCTGTAGTATACTTTCAGCTTAGTATTCTTTTAAGGAATATAGCCATAAAAATAGTTATATTAAACAATAAATTATGAGTATAATAAGTGAGTTAATTTTTAGTCTGTTTTGCTGCTGGAATTGGACAAATGATAACAACTTTCCCTGTCTTAGAATAAATGGATACCTTCTTTGAATAATTACAAATGGCATTTAGTCATTATTACTTTTTCTCTTATCTTTGCTGCAATGGTTTATTCTGTTAATGATAACCGTAGTGGTCTGGCTTTTAACGAAACCACACAACAACAAATCCTTGAACTTAAACAGCTAAGCCTTAATGGTAATGGATTTTCAGTGGGTCAGGCAGAAGAACATAGAAAACAACAACAAAAAATTAATAATCTGATACAGAAACTTGAGCAAAATAAAAATAATCAGATATCAGGCGGGCAATTTAGCTTTCAGCAAAAGATAATGTCTATTATTATTGTGTTTATTTTTGTTTATTTAAGCTTTGTTTTACTAAAAGTATTGAATGCATCAAAAAGAATTGAAGAATCAAACTCACGTATTAAATCAGAAATTGCCAAAATTCAAATGACCTTTGCCTCGATTGGTGATGCAGTGATCACAACGGATGAAAAAGGCCTCATTGATTATATGAACCAGTCTGCTCGTGAACTGACTAATTATCCATTTGAAAAAAAGGAAAAACTATCAATAAAAACAGTTTTTAAAATCTTCAATGAAGATAATTTTTTATTGGCTAACCCGGTTGTACAAGCCATAATTGAAGAGCGCGTTATCAAAGCAAAGCATAATATTTTTTTACAACAACGCGGCGGGAAACAACTCCCTATTATTTATACCATTGCACCAATCCATGATTCAGCATCCAATATTATTGGTACGATTAATGTGTTTCATGATACCAGTGACACACATAAATTAACAAAAGCGCTCTCATGGCAGGCGACTCATGATGCCTTAACAAAGCTGCCGAATCGAATTTTACTTAAAGATAAGCTTGAATTATCACTGGAAGAAGCCAAAGAAAATGGAACTTTACTGACGTTATTTTTTATTGATCTGGACAATTTTAAACCTGTCAATGATGAATATGGCCATGAGCAGGGCGATAAAGTGCTTAAGATCATTGCTCAACGCCTACTGACTATCATTCGTAATGAAGATATGGTTGCACGTTTAGGCGGTGATGAATTTGTTATCACACTATTGTCATTTGATAATTCTGAAGAAGTGATCAAAGCTCTGGGACGTGTGATGGCCGCCATATCACAACCAATTCCAGTGGGTAGTGCAAACGTTGTACTAAGTGCCAGCATTGGTGTAACAAGTTTTCCCAATGATAACTCTGATACGGATACTTTATTGCGGCATTCTGATCAGGCAATGTATATTGCCAAGCAAAAGGGACGTAACCAATATCATTTCTTTGATGTTCAATCTAATCAGGTTACTACACTTAAAGAACAACAACGTAAACGCCTGGAAAAGGCGTTAGATGATGGTGAGTTTTTTCTGGTTTATCAACCTAAAGTGAATATGCGCACAGGAAAGATTTATGGTTTTGAAGCACTGATTCGTTGGAATAACCCTGATGTTGGTGTTATTTCTCCAGATAAGTTTATACCCCTGTGTGAGGATAATGAGCTTATAGTGCGCATTGGTGACTGGGTTTTTAAGCAGGCACTTGAGCAATTACAATACTGGCTCAAATCTGGTTTTGATTTTCATCTGGCTATTAATATTGCCGCAAAACAATTTCAGGCATCGGACTTTATTGAAAAGCTGGATTTACTATTATTAGAACACCCCGATGTGCCAGCAGATCATCTTGAACTGGAAGTGCTGGAATCAGCAGCACTTCAGGACACCCATAAGGTCAGTGAAATTATCGTAGCCTGTCATGAACGAAATATATCAATTGCTCTGGATGATTTTGGTTCGGGCTATGCGTCTCTCTCGTATCTAAAACAATTACCTGCCAACCAACTTAAGATTGATAAATCATTTGTGCTTGATATGCTCACTGATGAAGGTGATCGTGCTATTGTTGAAGGTATAGTCAGTTTGGCACAAATATTTAAATGTCAGGTTATTGCTGAGGGTGTTGAGTCCGGTGAGCATGGAGTGATGTTATTACGTCTTGGTTGTGATATGGCTCAGGGATATGGTATTTCAAAGCCATTAACCTCAGACAAGGTTCTGAATTGGGCTAAAATATGGGAGCCTGATCCCAACTGGTTATTATGGTCAGAAACGACATGGGATATTTCCGATTTCCCACTACTCATCGCTCATAGTGATCATTTATCGGGAATCAACAATATCATCAAGTCAGTTGAAGAGTATACTTCAAAAAACAAATTATTTAATTTAAACTCACACCGTCACTGTCGTTTAGGTAAGTGGTATTATAGTATTGGCAAAAACAAATATCAGCATTTGGCTTGTTATCATGATTTGGAGCAGCCTCATAAAGAGACGCATTTACTGGGTAAAAAATTATTACAACTTTGTGCTGATGGTAAGCAATCTGAAGCAGTTGAAATGATACCAGAGCTTAGGAGACTTCGTGATGATGTTTTAATCAAACTTAATGACTTACAGCAGGAAATATTAGAACAAAAGAAATAAATAAGAAGATAATGTGTTATAGCAATTATTGAGAGTGTGTCGGGTTAGCTCCGAAGCAAACTAACCCGATACAACTTTAGCTTAATGCACGAGCCTTCATATAACCCTGCTCACTGACTCTGCTCCATTGAGATACATTATTTTTGAATTCAAGGAATGATTGATGGATGCGCTTAGAGATATCATCATGCTCTCCTACTTTTGCTACAACATCGTTTGATAAAGCATGTAATTTCTTGATGACATCATCAGGATACTGACGCATTTCGACTTTGTGTTTAGTCATTAATGTTTGCAATGCCTGATTATTTTTGGCTGTGTAATCTGCCAGCATATCCTGATTAGCGACACGACAGGCGGCACGAACAATTTTTTGCAGATCTTTGGGTAATTTGTTAAAGGCATCTTTATTGATCATGGCTTCCATAGTAGAACCGGGCTCATGCCATCCCGGGTGATAATAAAATTTAGCGACCTTGTATAGTCCAAATGCCATGTCATTATAGGGGCCGACCCACTCAGTGGCATCAATAGCACCTGATTGCATTGAGGTATAGATTTCACCACCGGGTAATGTGACTGGTGTGCCGCCAGCCTGTTTTAGCACTTCACCGCCCATACCGGGCATACGCATTTTCAGACCTTTAAGATCATTAATGCTATTAATTTCTTTATTGAACCAGCCGCCCATTTGTACACCGGTATTACCGGCAGCATTGGGGATCAGATTAAATTTGTCGTAAAGTTCTTCCCAGAGTTTCATGCCGCCGCCATGATATAACCAGCCATTCATTTCCTGAGCGGTCAGGCCAAAGGGAACTGAGGTAAAAAACTGTGTTGCCGGATGTTTACCTTTCCAATAATAAGCACCGCTATGTCCCATCTGTGCTG